>JAEXTB010000219.1 GCA_023453725.1 Bacillota bacterium
TTCTTAATAGCATCGCGGCGGAATGTACCGTGGGAATCGGGCATTCCGGTACGCTTCAGAAAATGAATATTACAAATTCCCTGCTGGAAAGAGGCAATACGGTTTACGATAAGGAGCTTGGAACGGACAAAGAAGAAAGCAAAGCGCTAAAGAAGCTGGCGCTCCTTTCGGATTGGTACATTACCGGCTCCAATGCGGTATCCATGGATGGAAGGATTGTAAATGTAGACCACAGCGGCAACCGTGTAGCGGCAATTTCTTTTGGACCGGATAAAGTTATGATCGTCGTCGGCAAGAACAAGATTGCCGACACCGTGGATGAGGCAATCAAACGGGTAAAGAACATTGCCTGCCCGTTGAATGCAAAACGAGCAGGCTTTTATCCGCCGTGCGTCGCGCTGAACCGCTGCGTTGATTGCACATCAAAAGAAAGGGTCTGCAATATCCTTTCTATCGTGGAAGGGCAGGCGGATCCCAATCGGATTAAATTGCTTATTGTTGATGAAGAATGCGGATTTTAAACGCTGCATTTTATCTGCCGTGAAAGCTATAACTCCCGCAGCACAAGCTCCGTCTGTCCCTGGTTGAGGCCGATTTCAAGCCGCAATACCTTGGGGTGGCTGCGGTAGGTTTTGCGTACCAAATCCCGTAGCGCCGTGCCGTGCTGGTACCCGTGGATGACGCGGATGCGGTAGGTTGCGTTTGAGGCTTTTTTAAGCGCACTGTCGATGCAGGCTTTTGCCTGCGTGGTATTCATATTATGGATGTTGAGCTCAACGATGCCAGCCTGCACGCAATCCCTCCGCAACTGTTGTTCTTTCAGTATAAACGCGAAATGGCGCTCGTGCATAGCGCTTGGGCTGTTTTTCCTAAGAGATATGTTATATAATGCCCTTAGAACAAGATCATGCAATGATGCAAGGAGGCATTTTACTTTATGGAAATCAACCGATATTTGGACTATGCCGTTTTAAAACCGGAAATGACGGAACAGGAAGTGCGCGAGGCCATTCAGCTTGGCTTGGAGTATGATGTCGCGACTGTGTGCATCCATCCCCGCGATATTGAGCTTGCAAAACAACTGTGCAAGGGAACGAATACGGAAGTCATCTGCGTGCTGGATTTCCCGCACGGCTGCGCGACCGCTGCCGCCAAAGAGGCTCTTGCGGGCCTCTACGCCGACCAGGGTGTGACGGAAATTGATATGGTCATGAACTACGGTTATGCGCGCTCCGGAATGTGGGATAAGGTAGAGGACGAGGTCCGCCGCGTTGTCCGCCAGGCGCATGCCAGGAACGTTCTGGTCAAGGTGATATTTGAAACCAGCCAGCTTACCGTGGAAGAGATCAAAAAGGGCGTGGAAGTTTGCATCGCGGCAGGAGCTGAATACGTAAAAACATCCACCGGATTTTATGGCGAGGGGGCTACCATGACCTCGGTAGGTGCGATGATCGAGGCGGCGCAGGGCCGCATCAAGGTCAAGCCCTCCGGCGGTATTCGGGATCGCGCTACGGTAGAAAAGTTTATCGAAATGGGCGCGGAGCGCATTGGCGCGGGCGCGGCTTCTGTCGCGGCGCTGTGCGGGGAAAAGAAGTAAAAGAGTTTTTATAAGATATGCAAAAGCGGAGGCAATGCCTCCGCTTTTTTCACCAAATAATGCGCTATTTCCATGTCAGCAAACAATAGGCGCTATCCTTTTTTAACTCGATGCACTCAACTTTGGAAAAACGCATTTCTGCTAATTCCTCCATGATCTCATCTTTGGTATATTTTTTAAAATCATATTTCGTATACTCAAGGCTATCGAGCCATTCCTTTGAGTAAAACAGATTTTCAAATACGCCGCCCGGTTTTAATGTTCGATATACTTCGGAATATCCTTTTTTAAAATCTGACCAAAAGTATACCGTGTTGACCGTATATACAAAGTCGAAGCTTGCATCTTGAAACTCCATATCAACAACATCTCCCCGGCACAATGACATTCTTCCGCGTTCAATCATCTCGGCGTTTCTTTTGGTTGCCTGTCGTATCATGTCGTCTGAGGCTTCAATTCCATGGAAATACGCACTGCTCTTTTTTGAAAGCCGTTCCAAAAGATAACCGTTTCCAAAACCGATATCCAGCACATGGGTGGGCTTTCTTTCGTGAAACAACGCGATTACGCTTTGGTACTGCTTCTGGTTCAGCCTGTTCATCAAATAGGTAGACAGTTTACCGCCTAACCCTCTGGGACTTGAGAATTGCGAGCCAATATATCGAATCAAATTCATGTATTGATACTTCCTAAATCAATCATGCTTAAGGCTGTAACGGTGGGTCAAAGCAGGGCAGCTACCAGGGCCTTTCAAACAAATCGTTGCCCATTGCGTCAATCGCCACAATTGCAGGAACCCCGTCAAACGTCAGCCGTCTGATGGCTTCCGCACCTAGGTCAGGGAAGGCAACCGTTTCGGCTTCCACAATATGCCGGGCAATGAGCATGCCTGCCCCCCCGGTGGCCGCAAAATAGACGGCTCGGCTGCGCATGGCCTCTTTCACCTCTGGGCTTCGCATGCCCTTGCCGATCATGGCGCTCATGCCACGTTCGATGAGTGTTGGCGTATATGCATCCACCCTTCCGCTGGTGGTAGGTCCGCAGGGGCCGATCACTTCACCCGGCGCTGCGGGGCAGGGCCCGGCATAGTAGATGCACGCCTCCTCAAGCGGGATGGGCAGTTCTTCCCCGGCCTCGATCATCGCATAAAGACGTTTGTGCGCCGCGTCGCGCGCGGTGTAGGCTGTACCGTAAAGCGCAACCACATCGCCTGCGCGTAAGCTCACAATGGCTTCCTGGGAAAGCGGGAGGTCAACGCGTTTTGTTTCCATACTCTCGTTCCTCCCTTATAGAATAGCGCTTGCGTGGCGCGCGCAGTGGCACTGGACATTGACGGCAACGGGTAAGCCCGCAAGGTGTGTGGGCAGCTCACCAATGTGTACGGCAAGCGCGGTGGTCTGTCCGCCTAAGCCCATCGGGCCGATGCGAAGCGCGTTGATGCGTGTTAGCGTCTCCTGTTCCAACGCGGTTATTTCCGGCGTTTCGGCAGTGGAGCCGACTTCTCTTAAAAGCTGGCGTTTGGCTAAAAGCGCTGCCGCCTCCATGGTTCCGCCTATGCCAACGCCGAGTATGACGGGCGGGCATGCGTTGGCAGCACCCAGGCGTGCGGTTTCTACGATGGCTTCCGTTACGCCCTCTATCCCTTTGCTCGGAGTCAGCATATAGAGCCTGCTCATGTTCTCACTGCCAAAGCCTTTGGGTGCAACGGTTATCGTAACGCTGTCGCCTGGTACAAAACGCACATGCAGTATGGCGGGGGTATTGTCCCCCGTGTTTTTGCGGCCAAGCGCTGTGAGAGAAGATTTTCTTAAATACGCTTCAGTATAGGCGCGGCGTACACCTTCGTTAACAGCCAAATTCACGTCGCCCTCTATGAAGACTTCCTGCCCGATGTCTATAAACACTACCGCAAGCCCGGTATCCTGGCAGCAAGGACGGCGGGCGGCGCGCGCCATTTGTTCATTCTCCAGAATTTGACGGAGAGTCTCTTTTGGTGCGTCTTCTTCGAGTTCATATGCCCGAGTTAACGCAGCAATCACATCTTCCGGCAGCTGGCACACTGCGTCCACGCACAGGTTCGCAACGGCGGATTCCAATTCACCAGCCTTAATAATACGCATGCACAGAATCCTCCCAGGGTTGTATGGGGATAGTATAGCATAATTGCGGCAGCACAATAAATGTACAATGAAAATTGCAGACCGTTTCAAGACCGTTTTGTTTTCTAAAGCTAAACATTCGGTTTACTGAAAGTGCACTTTTCTTTAAAACGCATTTTACATGGTTTTTGCATAGCATGTAAAAAGGGACGAAAACCGCCGTCTGACACCCTGATTTTTTCTGTATGGCGGCGCGAAAAGCGTCGTTGACAAACGTGTGGTTTTATGTTTCAATTAGTAAGGTTTTTGTTTAGAAACAGTAAACAGGGAGTTTAGCGTCTGTGTGAACGGCGCGAGGATTCCACTTTACAGGAATTTGTGCCATATATATGGCACATCGGGCAAAGGGAGAAAGGAAGGCGGCCATGCAGATCGGCGAAAAGATCAAGCGCATGCGGTTGCGCTTAGGGCTCACCCAGGAGGAACTGGCGGCCCGTACGGAGCTGAGCAAGGGCTTTATCTCCCAGCTTGAACGCGATTTGACCTCTCCTTCCATCGCAACGCTGATGGATCTCCTGGAGGCGCTGGGGAGCGATATTGGAGCCTTCTTTCAGGAGACGCCGCCGGAAAAAGTGGTGTATACTGCGGCGGATGTGTTTGTGAAAGAGGATGCGGAGAACCAAAGCTCCGTGAGCTGGCTGATTACCAACGCACAGAAAAACGCGCTCGAGCCAATACTCGTCGCCCTTGCTCCGGGCGGCAAGAGCTTCTTGCACGACCCGCACGAAGGCGAGGAGTTCGGGCACATCCTGCAGGGCGCGGTGACGCTGTATTTGGGGGAAAAGAAGTTCCGCCTGAAAAAGAATGACAGCTTCTATTTCCGCCCCCAAAGCGTGCACCACATTGAAAACAACGGCAAAAAAGAGGCGCACATCCTTTGGGTGTCCACACCTCCGACCTTCTAGGTCACAAAAAGGCAAGCCCATTTTTGCGAGCCCTTCGTTTTTTGTACAGTCGCATTTTGGTCCGCTTTCTTTTGTTCCTTTTCTTTCGTGGAAAGAAAAGGAACGTACCTCTTTACTGCATGGAGGAAACCCTGATGGGCGACAAGCATTTGATCGAGCTGTTCGATGTCTCCAAGGATTATGAAGGAGACGCGGCACTCAAACACATCAATTTATATGTAAAGGACGGCGAGTTTTTAACGCTGCTGGGTCCTTCCGGCTGCGGAAAGACGACGATGCTGCGCATCATCGCCGGGTTTGTCATGCCGTCAAGCGGCAAGGTGCTTCTCGATGGCGTGGATGTTGCGCATATCCCGCCCTACAAGCGCCGCGTCAACACGGTGTTCCAGAAGTATGCGCTGTTTCCGCACCTGAACGTATTTGATAACGTCGCCTTTGGCCTCAAGATCAAGAAGGTGGCAAAAGACGAAATTGAAAAGCGCGTTACCTCCATGCTGGAGCTTGTGAATTTAAAGGGATACGAAAAGCGTTGGATCGAGCAGCTTTCCGGCGGGCAGCAGCAGCGTGTAGCGATTGCGCGCGCGCTTGTCAACGAACCCGAAGTGCTGCTTCTGGACGAGCCTCTGGGCGCACTGGATCTTCAGCTCCGCAAAGACATGCAGGTGGAGTTAAAGCGCATGCAGCAGCGGCTTGGCATCACATTTATTTACGTCACGCACGATCAGGAAGAGGCGCTCACCATGAGCGATACCATCGTCGTGCTCAAAGAGGGTGTCATCCAGCAGATCGGCACGCCGCAGGATATTTATAACGAGCCCAAGAACGCGTTTGTTGCGGATTTTATCGGGGAAAGCAACATACTCCCCGGTATCATGGAAAAGGATTATTCCGTCCGCTTTGGCGGGCATTCGTTCCACTGCGTGGACGCGGGCTTTGGCGTGGAGCAGCCGGTGGAGGTTGTGGTGCGTCCGGAGGATGTGGATATTATTCCGCTTGAGCGGGTTACGCGCAACGGCATGACGGGTACGGTAAAATCCGTGCTGTTCATGGGCGTACACTATGAAATTCAGGTGGACACAGGGGATCATCTGTGGATGGTGCATACAACGGACGGTGTTGATGCAGGGGAACGCGTAGGGCTTGAGATTTTGCCCGATGCCATTCACATTATGGGGAAGAAAGTATGAAGCGCACCGTATTCGCCTACCCCTACGTGGTATGGATGGCGATATTCATATTCGCCCCCATGCTGCTCATTGTGTATTACGCCTTCACAACGGATGGCACATTTACGCTTGCAAATTTGCAGGGTGCGGCCGATCCGCTCTACCTGGAGGTGCTGCTGCGCTCCGTCTGGATGGCGGTGCGGGCGACTGCACTGTGCCTGCTATTGGGCTACCCAATCGCCTACCTGCTTTCCCGCATGAAAAAGAGCACGGCAACGATACTCTCCGTATTGTTTGTCGTACCCATGTGGATGAACTTTTTGCTGCGCACATACGCGTGGCAGGTGCTCCTAAATTCCGGCGGCATCCTCAACAGCCTGCTCGCTGCTTTAGGTCTGCCGCAGCATGAGTTTTTGTATACCGAGGGTGCCGTCATGCTCGGCATGGTGTATAACTTCCTGCCGTTCATGGGGCTGCCCATCCATACGGTGCTCACCAAAATGGACCAGTCCCATATCGAGGCCGCAAACGACCTTGGCGCAAACGGGTTCCAAACCTTCTTCAAGGTTGTGTTGCCGCTTTCCATGCCGGGCGTCATCTCTGGCATCACCATGGTATTCATCCCGTCCATCACCACGTTTGCCATCTCCCGTCTGTTGGGCGGCGGCAAATTTATGATGTATGGGGATTTGATTGAGAACCAGTTCCTGCTGATGCAGGATTGGGGCTCCGGCTCCGCGCTTTCGTTTATACTGCTCATACTCGTGCTCATCAGCATGGCCATCATGCGCCGGGCGGAAGGTGCAGCCGGCCAGGAAGGGGGAATGCTCTGGTGAAAAAACTGCGCACATTTTTTAAGGGCACATACCTCGGGCTGATGCTGCTGTTCCTCTACGCGCCTATCGCGGTGCTCATTGTCTATTCGTTCAACGAAAGCAAGACCATGGGGCACTGGACTGGGTTCTCGCTGCGCTGGTATGAGGCGCTTTTCCGCGACTCCATGGTCATGGAAGCGTTGACGGTAACGCTGACGGTCGCCATCATTTCGGCGTTCGCGGCGACGGCCATCGGTACGTTTGCGGCGATCGGCATCCATTCCATGAAGAAAGCGCCGAGAGTGGCGATTGAAAACATCAGCCAACTTCCGGTCGTCAATCCGGACTTGGTCACGGGTATTTCGCTGATGATGCTGTTTGCGTTTATGAACTTAAAGGACAGCTACCTGCGCCTTTTGATCGCGCACATCACGTTCAATATCCCGTATGTGATATTCTCCGTCATGCCCAAACTCAAACAAAGCTCCAACCAGCTGTATGAGGCCGCGCTTGACCTTGGATGCACACCACTTTCGGCGCTGTGGAAGGTGATTTTGCCGGATATCATGCCCGGCGTTGTATCCGGGTTTATACTCGCGTTCACGCTGTCGCTCGATGATTTTGTAGTATCCTACTTTTCTACACAGGGCGTGCAGAACCTTTCCATTTATATCTACTCCATTGCGCGAAAAGGCATCAACCCCAAGATTAACGCGCTTAGTACGCTGATGTTTATCGCGGTGGTGACGCTGCTGTTGATCGTCAATTTGAAGTCTATCCGCGAGGAACGCGCGGCGGCTGCGCAAAATAAAAAGGTCGCCAGCAAGAGTGTGTGAAAATGTGGTTTGTTTGGAGGCTCTGCCTCCAAATCTCCGCTTAGGGTCGTAACGACCTAAGAACCCATATTCTGAAACGCCTTAGAATAAGGCATTTCAGAGAAAGGGATTCCCAAGGGATGAATCCCTTGGGTGGGGTTTCAGGGGCAAAGCCCCTGAACAAGAGAAGAAATCTAAATTTAGATACATGGAGGAAATGAGATGAAAAAGATTGCGGCCTTATTGGTGCTTGTTCTGCTGCTCGGTGTGGTTGCGGGCTGCGGGAGCAAGTCCGACGAAGTCACGCTCAATGTGCTCAACTGGGGGGATTATATCGATGATACCGTCATCGCCCAGTTTGAAGATGAGAACCCGGGCATCAAGGTGAACTACCTGACGGCGGCGAGCAACGAGGAAATGCTGGTCAAGCTTTCCGCGCCCGATTCGATATTCGACGTGTGTTTCCCTTCGGACTATACAATCGAAAAAATGGTCGCGCAGGATATGCTCCATGAGCTCAACAAGGACAATATCCCCAACCTTAAAAACATCGACGAGCGGTTTTTGAACCTGAGCTTTGATCCCGGCAACAAGTATTCCGTTCCCTACATGTGGGGAACCGTAGGCATCCTCTACAACACCACAATGGTGCAGGAACCTGTTACCAGCTGGAAGATCCTATGGGATGAGAAGTACGCAGGCCAGATACTGATGTATGACAGCCTCCGGGACAGCATCGGCATCACGCTCAAGATGCTGGGCTACTCCGTCAATACCCGCAACGAGGCGGATATTTTGGCCGCCCAGGATGCGCTTATTGCGCAGAAGCCTCTGGTAAAAGCATACCTTGACGATCCCATTAAGGAAAACATGATCAACGGCTCCGCGGCCCTTGCGGTTGTATACTCCGGCGATGCCGTCTACTGCATTGGTGAAAATCCGGATCTTGCCTACGCTGTCCCGCAGGAAGGCAGCAACATGTGGTTTGACAACATCATCATCCCCAAGAACTCGCAGCATCCTGAAGAAGCCGAGAAATTCATCAACTTTCTGTGCGACGCGGAGGTTGCAAAGAAAAACACCGAGTATATCGCGTTCTCCAGCCCCAACAAGGCCGCGCTTGCGCTGCTTGGTGAAGAATGGACGTCCGATGAAACCTACAATCCCCCGCAGGATGTGCTGGACCGCTGTGAGGTGTTCAGCGACCTTGGCGAGTTTATCAAGGTCTACAACGAGGCTTGGAGCCATGTGAAGTCAGAGTAAGATAAGTAAAGTTGAACTGC
>JAEXTB010000257.1 GCA_023453725.1 Bacillota bacterium
GCCTTGGGTGCCGCTGCGATCATGTCGGAGGTGTAACCAACGCCCCATTTGCCGTTGGATTCTGCGGTTGTCTGGGTGGCAGTGGAGGCCGCGTGCTGGCTGAGCACGGCGCAACCCATATCAATGAGCGCCTGTGCAACCTGGGCTTCCTTGGTGGGATCATTCCAGGAGTTGGTGTACATGACTTCCATGGTGACGTCAGGGTTCACGCTCTTTGCGCCAAGATAGAACGCGGTGAAGCCGCTGATGCACTCAGCAAAAGGCATGGCCGTTACATAACCGAGCTTGTTGGACTGCGTCTTGAGGCCGGCGGCGATACCGGAAAGGAACCTGGCTTCATAGATCGCGCCGAAGTAGTTGTGCATGTTGGGAAGGCCGCTAGAAGCCGCCTGATAACCCGTTGCATGGCAGAACTGGATTTCCGGATGTTCCTTCGCAGCCGCGAGCATGTACGCTTCATGGCCGAAAGAGGTTGCGAATATGATGTTGCAACCGGCGTCGATCAGTTCGTTGATCGCAGCTTCGCAAGCGGAGTCTTCGGGAATGTTGTACTTGGAAAGAACCTGCTCGGGCTTGAGGCCGAGATTGGCAATCATTTTCTGGGTCCCTTTGTCATGGTTGTAAGTATAGCCGCCATCGCTGGGGTCGGATATGTGGACAAAGCCGACCTTAATGGTTTCGAGAGTCAGGCCTGCGGGCGCTTCCGTGGCGGCAGCGGGGGCTTCGGTGGCGGCGGGCGCTTCAGCAGCGGGGGCTTCGGTGGCGGCAGGCGCTTCAGCGGGCGCTGCGCATGCTGCTACTCCAAGGAGCATGGCCACAGCCATCAGGAGTGCGATCAGTTTCTTCATGCGGTTTTCCTCCTCTTTCTTCTTGTTGCCTGTATTCTTACATCCGTTGCGACGGATAAAGCAACCATGTGTGACACATAGATATACGCCAAAATGAATAATCCGTATTATATATCGAACATTCTATTTTGTAAACAGGTAACAATTCGTGTTTTATCGGATTCGTCCGCTCTTTTCCAGCTCTTTTATGTCAGGCGGGCAGGAAAATGGCTCTCCTGCAGCTTGCATGGCATTTGCTACATCCTTTAATCCGCTGCCGGTGCAGATGACAGTAACGGTCTCGTCTTCTTTGATTATCCCTTCGGAAACCGCCCGCTTGACGCCTGCCGTAGCGGTGACGCCGGCGGGTTCTCCAAACACGCCTTCCGTCCGGCCCAATACGCGCATAGCATCCAAAATCTCAGCATCGTCCACAGCGATCCAGGCACCGCCGCTTTCGCGCACCGCGCGAAGCGCCTTTTCCGGGTTGCGTGGCACGCCGACTGCGATGCTGTCCGCAAGCGTATCTTCTGCGGCGGGCGTAAGCGCTGCGCCGTTCTTTTCAGCCGTTACAAACGGGCTGCAGCCCGAAGACTGTACGCCAAGGATTTTGGGAATACGGTCAATGATACCAAGTTCATATAAGTCTTTAAAGCCGTTGTATACGCCGCCAATCGTGCAGCCGTCCCCAACGGAAACCGCCACCCAATCTGTCGGTTGGAACAGCAGCTGTTCTGCAATCTCCAGGCTGACTGTTTTTTTGCCCTCCGTCATGATGGGGTTGATGCCCGCATTGCGGTTATAGAAGCCCCATTTGTCGATGGCCGCGCGAGAAAGTTCAAATGTATCCCGGTAATCCCCCTGCACGCTCACGACGTTTGCGCCAAATATCAGCAGCTGTGCCACTTTTCCTTTGGGGGCGCGGGAAGGAACGAATATAACAGATTTTAAACCCATGCGCGCCGCATTGCCCGCAAGGGACGAGGCGGCGTTGCCGGTGGAGGAGCAAGCGATTGTTTCATAGCCAAGCTCTCTCGCCCTCGCGACCGCAACTGCAGAGGCACGATCCTTCAGAGAAGCAGTGGGGTTAAGCCCATCGTCCTTGATGTAGAGCGCCTTGAGGCCCAGTTCTTTTTCCAGCCGGTTGGAACGATAAAGCGGCGTCCAGCCAACGCGCAAAAAACGCTCCCAGTGGTTTCCTTCTACTGGCAGCAGCGGCAGGTAGCGCCACATGCTGTTCGTACGGTCCTTTAAGAGCGTTTCGCGCGACAATTCCTTTTTGATGGAGTCGTAGTCAAATACGATATCCAATATGCCTGTTTCCCCGCAATGCGGGCAGGTCATCATATCTTCCGTATAGGAGAATTCACTCTTGCATAACGTGCAGCGGTATCCTGCAACATGCATATGTGGCACGCACCTTTCCTGCCGCGTAGCGGCCTTATAGCGGGTAAATGTGATGGAACATGTTCATCATACATCAAAAATCGCGGCTTGTACAGGTTTACACGACATATTATATAATTTTTATTTGTACCTAAAAAAACTTTTTTAGTATCAAGAATATCAAAACGCCGCCTCACTCCAGCGTGGAGGGAAGCGGCGTTCTTTCTAAATGCCGTTAGGCTGCGGTACCTACATCGCGGACAAGGTCCGGATAGGTGGTGACGATTGTGGTATCCTTGGCCCATTCTTCGACCATGGTGTACCATTCGTCTTCCTGCTTGGCGGAAAGCACGCTCTCTTTAAACTGCTCCTGATAATCCGCAAGCTTGCGATCGCCGGAAGGCTCCGCGCCCACAAACTGGACAATATGGTAGCCTTCGTCATCAATGATGATTTCGGAATAGCTGCCCGCTGCAGTCAGCTTGAGTGCGGCCGCCCGTACCAGTTCGGAATAGTCCTGTGTCGCATCGCTTAAAAGCACGCCCGTCTTGACGAAGGGATTTTCCGTGGCGGCGTCGGCGCTTACGGCAAAGCTGGGATCCTGGGTATACTCCTTCATGACATCGTCAAAGGTTGCGCCGCCCTGAAGCTTTGCATACGCTTCGTCGATCTTGGCCTTGATGGGAGCAAACAGGGTGTCGCGCATGGACGCGGCCTCTGCCTTCTTGGCGGCATACTCGGTCTTGATTTCTGCAATGC
>JAEXTB010000002.1 GCA_023453725.1 Bacillota bacterium
CTTCAGGTTGGTGTGCCTCTGCCCGTAGCTGAGCATATTCGGTATAATTGCCCGTATAGCAGGCAATTTTGCCTTCCCCGTTCACCTCGAAAATTGAGGTTGCTATTTTATCCAGAAAATAGCGATCATGAGAGACCGCAATGACGGCCCCGGGGAACGATTCCAGATAATCCTCTAAAGTAGCCAGCGTCTCGATATCTAGGTCGTTGGTGGGTTCATCCAGCAGCAGTATATTGGGCGCTGCGATCAGTATGCTCAGGAGATACAGCCTTCTTCTTTCACCGCCGCTGAGCCTGCCGATGGTGGAATATTGCAGATCGGAGGTGAACAAAAACCGCTCCAGCATTTGGGATGCTGAAAATGTGCCTTCCGCAGTCTTGGTTTCGCTCGCAATTGCGTTGATAAAATCGTAAACCCGGAGGTTAGCGTCGAGCTCGCGTCCCTCCTGGTAATAATAACCGTTGCGGACTGTAGAGCCCACCGCCACCGTGCCCGCATCCGGCGTCAGAAACCCTGCAATGATATTGAGCAACGTGGATTTGCCAACGCCGTTTTTTCCTACAATGCCGATGCGGTCATCCCGCTGGATGTGATAGGAAAAACCGTCGATGACCGTGCGGCTGCCAAAGGCTTTTGTAATGTGGTCGAGCTCAATCAGCTTTCGACCCAACCGGCTGGACACCGTTGCCATCTGCACGGCAGCATCCGTCACAGGTGCCGCTTGATCCTTGAGTGCGTCGTATCGTTCTATGCGCTCACGGCTCTTGGTTGAGCGCGCCCTGGCGCCGCGCATGATCCACTGGTATTCTTTGCGCAAAATCGCCTGCCGCTTGCGCTCGCTTGCTTCGGCCATCTCGGCGCGCTGCGCCTTCTGCTCCAGGTATTTTGAATAATTGGCCTCATACGTATACAATTTGCTATGGGATAGCTCTACAATACGGGTTGCAACCCGCTCGAGAAAATAGCGGTCATGAGTTACCATAATCAGGCCGCCGGTAAAGCGGCTCAAGCGTTGCTCCAGCCAAATCGCCATGTCGCTGTCAAGGTGGTTGGTTGGTTCGTCCAATATAAGAATGTCCGCTGGGTGAATAAGCGTAGCGGCAAGCGCCACGCGTTTACGCTGTCCGCCTGACAATGTCCCTATTTTCGCTTCGTAATCCGTAATCCCCAGTCGCGTCAGCATGGATACCACTTCGTACTCATTGATTTCACGAAACTGCGGCGTGAATTCCGAAAACACCTGGTCCAGTACGTTAAGGTTATCGTTCATTGCCGGGTTTTGTGAGAGATAGGAGATCCTAAGATTGGGATTGGCGGAAATGGAGCCTTCGTCGGGCGGCTCTATACCGGCTAAAATTTTCAGCAACGTGCTTTTTCCCGTGCCATTGAGGCCCACAATGCCAATATGGTCTCTTTCATTCAGGTATATGGACACGTCTTTCAACAGCTGCTTGGTGCCGTAATTCTTTGAAATATGTTCCGCAGATAATAACATCGTTTCTCCCTATAGCGCAATAGTATCTGACTTATCTTATCACCACGAAAGGCCGAAGTCATCCTACTAGAGATAGAGTTGACATTCTATCGTCAGTTATATAGCGGATATTTTCAAATTTGCTTTCTTCAGCATTTTTTTTGATTATTTCAATGATAGCTTGATCTTTTGCATAGATATCTGCAAAAATGCCATCGGTTATAAAAATAATCAATTCGCACTTACTGCGCAAGAAGTCTGCATAAGTGTTTATCTCGCAAAAGTCATCCTCCGGCATATATGCTTGTATATTGGCGAAAAAAACATAATAGGATGGGGTTGCAATAATCTCGCCAAAGGCTTGCCCAGTAAATACATCAGATTTAAACAAGTAGTTTTCTGAATTTGTAAATGCATCGTCTTCACTAACCATCCATACATACTTTTCCAATGATATTCCGGACAATATGGTATTAAGATACGAACCATGTCCATTCGGCATTTCAAAACTTAGTCCTCTAATCATATTTAGCTCCCCCAATATTGATTATGCTGTTCCCCGGAGGTTAACCCATTACCTGTTGTATTATCCCATGCCAGCGGAGGTAATAAAACAGCCACCAGCAGAAAAGTTCAATATACGGTGGGAGGGTATGTACACCCAGGCTCTCCTTCATCGTTTTTCCATTCCCAAGTATGTTCATGGAGTATTATAGCGAAACACGAAAAGTTCTTTTCCATGTTCTAAATCTATCCAGAAAGCCAAAAGCAAGACAACACCGCTTCCGGCATGTTATAATTCATGCTGCTGCCGCTTTTTCGATGGCACTGCCTTATGTTCGCCGATGAACGCAGGAAAGGCGATAAGGTTATAAAAAAGCGTGCAAGCTTAAAATAAGTGATGAAATTACTTTAAAAAGGGAATTACAGACGCGATGGAAGAAACCAAGTTACACGATGAGATCAACAGAAGACGTACGTTCGCCATTATATCTCACCCGGATGCAGGCAAAACAACGCTCACAGAGAAACTGCTGCTATACGGCGGCGCTATTCGGCAAGCAGGCAGTGTGAAAAGCCGTAAAACCCGTACGTATGCCGTATCCGACAGGAAGGAGATTGAAAAGCAGAGAGGCATTTCAGTAACTTCCAGCGTACTGAATTTCGATTACAACGGGTATCACATCAACATCCTGGATACGCCCGGGCATCAAGACTTCAGCGAGGACACCTATCGTACGTTGGTCGCCGCAGATAGCGCGGTAATGCTTCTTGACGGTGCAAAAGGTGTGGAGGCACAGACAAAGAAACTGTTCCACGTGTGCAGCAAGCGGGGCATCCCTATTTTTACTTTCGTAAACAAGCTGGACCGTGTATGCAAAAATCCGTTTGATCTCATGGATGAGCTTGAGCAAACCCTTGGCATCCGCTCCTACCCGATCACCTGGCCTGTCGGGATAGATGGCGTGTTTAAAGGCGTGTATAACAGGGCGCTGAAGCGGCTTGAACTGTTTGAAAACGATGGTGGTCACGGCATCAAAGTTACCGTATCACAAGTAATGGAATTAAGTGATCCGGATTTGAAGACGTTGATTGGAAACGAAGCCTACAATTCGCTCTGCGATGATATCGCGCTGCTTGATGAGGCGGGTGAGGAATACGATATCACCAAAATTCTTTCAGGCAAGATCACCCCTGTCTTTTTTGGCAGCGCAATGAGCAACTTCGGCGTACAGCAGTTCCTGGAGGATTTTATTGAGATGGCCCCGGCACCTAGTGACAGGAATACCAGCCTGGGTGCTTTAGCGCCTGATGACAATGAATTTGCGGGCTTTGTGTTTAAAATACAGGCAAATATGGATCCGAAACATCGGGACCGGTTAGCGTTTGTCCGCATATGCTCCGGGCAGTATGAAAAGGGCATGCAAGTCTATAACGTGCGCCTGAAAAAGAATATCCGGCTTGCGCAGCCCCAACAATTCCTGGCACAGGACCGGGCAGTTGTGGAAGAGGCGTATGCCGGGGATATTGTTGGGCTGTTTGATTCGGGTGAATTCCATATTGGAGATACCCTGTGCTCGGAAAAAAAGCCTTTCCAATTTGAACCTATCCCGATGTTTCCCGCAGAACATTTTGCTTATGTTTCCGCAATGGATGCAGGGAAACGCAAGCAGTTTGTGAAAGGCATCAACCAATTGCAAACCGAGGGCGCAATACAGGTATTTCGCAATTCGGAGTATGCGGGTGAAAGATGCATTGTCGGCGTCGCAGGCGCACTTCAATTAGAAGTGCTTTCTTATCGTATGCTTGGGGAATATAATGCTGAAATCAGAATTGAACCGCTAAGTTATCAGCACGCCCGATGGGTTGTCCCCGAAGACGCTAAGCCTGTGCTCCCCGTGCTTGATGGGGACATATTGCGCGCTGTAGACCGCTTTGATCGGCCGGTCATACTCTTTAAAAACGATTGGGTGTTACAACGTATTGTGGATAAAAATCCGAATATCGAATTTGCAGATATTGCTCCAATGGAAAACGGCTCTATAGGTGATTAAAACTAAGATAACTTGGTGTGTGAAAACCCCGCAGGATGAGGACTCCTGCGGGGTTTCGCTAAATTTTCGTTGAAATACGCTCGGGCTATTCCCTAAGGGCTTCGCAGGCGATGTTGATAAAATCGCGCGCAGCGTTAGAGAGATAGCGGTTGCGGTCGTAGCAAATGGCCAATGTCCCAGAGGCGGAGGCATCTGTAATTGGGAAGTAATCCACATTCTCATCATCCTCCCTGAAGTTCATGCCGTGGATGTGCTTGAGAAACAGTTCGGGGTAGACGGCAATCCCCATCCCGTTCTGCGCCAGCGCATAGGCCGTCTCCGTGTTCTCGGTTTCAAAGAGCACATTGAGCTTTGCTCCGCGGGAGCTGGTGTAATCGTCGATCAGGCTTCTGATCCGGTTGCCTTTCTTGAGGAGGATGAACGGCAGCTCCGTAAAGCAGGAGATATCCGCCGAAATCGAAAATTTGCCGCGCATATACTCGCAGCGCTCGCCAAAGAGCGCGCTTGAAAGCTTCTTGGGCACAAGCAGCAGCAGCCTCTCGACGGCCAAAGGGATGATTTCTACCGATTCGAGTGTGACGGGGGTGAATACAATCATCAGGTCGATGCGCCCGTGCTTGAGGTAATCCTCCAGTTCCGCGGAGTTGCCCTCCATGACGGATGTTTCGATGAATGGGTTCTTTTCATTGAACTCTGGCAAGATTTTAGGCAGTATAGCCCGGCCGCAGGTATGGGATATCCCGATGCGCAGCGTGCCGCGGCGCTGCCCGGCGATATCGTCCATCTCGCTGTATACCTGCCGCTCCAAATCCAATATTTTTCGGGTGAATGTCTCCAGCCTGGAGCCCGCGTAGGTAAGCGCAAACACCGGCATCCGGTCGAAGAGTTTTACGTTCAGATCCTTTTCCAGCGCCGCAATATGGGCGCTCAAAGATTGCTGGCTTATATACAGGCGTTTTGCAGCCCTGGTGACGTTCAACTCTTCTGCGACTACAAGAAAATACTTCAAGCTCGTAAAATTCATTTCGCTGTCCTAGCCTGTCCTACTACAATAAAAATGCTGTGATGAAATGTGCATATTATGTGTTGGATATTGTTATAAACCAATGCTACTATCATAGCATGGTACAAGTCGAAAGTCACCAATTCTTATGCGTTGAGGATGATAGATTGCAAAACATACAGGCGGAACAAATTCCCCTAGGAAGTTGCCGGGATGTGCGGACGGGCGGACATCCGGCTGCCCGCAGATAGAAAGGGACGGATCGCTTCTTGCAGGAATGCCGGACCCTGACTTTGGCGCGCGGTACTGAATGTTCTCGCGTAAAGCCGGGAGTCTGCCGGACATCCGCCTCCCGCCTGCCATGATACGGGCCGGAATTGCATATTCCTGAAGCGGGGGTATCAGGTATATATCGCGGGAAATGTTGTTCACGCAACCGGTGCGGGCGCTCAGAAGGGATACCGGGGACAGAAACCTAGCGCGAATTTGTGCTGCCGGATCGCTGAAACGGGTAAATACGAATTTTTAATGCGGGATTACTTGAAATGATTGGTAAGGGTGACAGGGTGTAGGCTGTGGCGCAAGTCGCAACGCTATCTTGCATTGTGGAGGGAATAGACGCAGAAATGAAGAAAAAGCTGGTCATGGGTGTGATTGGGGCAGACGTCCACGCGGTGGGCAACAAGATTTTGTATCACGTATTTACGGAAGCGGGCTTTGAAGTGGTCAACCTCGGGGTCATGGTTTCGCAGGAAGAGTATATCGACGCCGCTATTGAAACGGGGGCAGACGCAATTGTGGTGTCGTCTTTGTACGGGCATGGAGAGTTGGATTGCCGGGGTCTTCGAGAGAAGTGTGATGAAGTAGGCCTGAAAGGAATTCTGTTATACGCGGGCGGCAACCTTGTGGTTGGCAAGCAGCCCTTCGATGAGGTGGAAGAGCGCTTTCTCGCTATGGGATTTGACCGGGTATTCCCCCCGGGAACCGATCCCCAGATTGCGGTCACAGCGCTTAAGGAGGCGCTCAACATTGGCTGAACCTGTACTGCTCATCGATTTTGGCAGCACCTACACCAAGATCACAGCGGTGGATCTTGGGGAAGAGCGGCTGCTGGGTACGGCGCAGAGCCATACCACCGTACAAACGGATATTGGCGAGGGGCTCTCCCAAGCCCTATCCATACTTGAAAGCCAGACGGGCAAGCTGGAATTTATCGCACGTTACGCCTGCTCCAGCGCTGCAGGAGGGCTAAACATGTGCGCCTGCGGTCTTGTGCCCGCGCTGACGGGCAAGGCCGCCAAGCTCGCCGCACTTGGCGCGGGGGCGAAGGTCGCAAAATGTTATTCCTACCAGCTGACCGGAGCGGATATCCTGGAGCTTGAACGCATCAGTCCAGATATCCTCCTGCTGACCGGCGGCACCGATGGCGGCGACAGCGCATGCATCCTGCACAACGCGCGGATGATCTCGCAAAGCGAGCTTGGTTGCCCCATTGTGCTGGCGGGGAACAGGAGCTGCGCCGAGGAGTGTGAAGAACTTCTCTCCGGCAAGCGGGTGTATGTCACCGCAAATGTGATGCCGCGCTTTAACGAATTGAATATCAAACCCGCGCAGGAGTGTATCCGTTCCATTTTTATGGAGCGGATTGTCTGCGCCAAGGGGTTAAGCGGCGCCCAAAGCTTGCTCGACGGTATTATCATGCCTACACCCGCAGCGGCACACCGGGCTCTGGAATTGCTCTCAAAGGGCTACATGGAGGAACCCGGCCTGGGGGAACTCATGGCCGTGGATCTGGGCGGCGCTACCACGGATGTGTACTCCATGGCCGGCGGCGAGCCGCGCCAGCCCAACACGTTTGTGAGCGGGCTTGTGGAACCTTACGCCAAGCGCTCCGTAGAGGGCGATATCGGCATGCGGTTTAGCGTAATTGGCATATTGGAAAGCGCGGGCAGAGAGCGCATCGCTGCCCTGACCGGGCTTGCGCCTGAAGAGGCTGAAGCCCGCGTGCGCTCGCTTGTTGCCGACCCTAAGTATCTGCCCCAAAGTGAGGAAGACATCAGGCTGGACGATGCGCTCGCCTCGCTTGCGGTGGAAATCGCTTCGATAAGGCATGCAGGTACAATCGAAAGCGTATGCACCCCCATGGGGTGGTCGTACGTGCAGACAGGCAAGGACCTGCGCGATGTCACAAAACTGGTACTCACCGGCGGGGCGCTGATACGTTCAAAAAGCGTGACGCGGATTGCTGCCCACGCGCTTTATAGCAAAGAACAGCCGATGTCGCTCAGATCCATGCGGGCCGAGGTGCTGCTGGATGGGCAGTATATCTTAGCGACAATGGGGCTTTTGAGTGTTACCCATCCCGGCGCAGCGCTCCGGATATTGAAAAAGGAGTTAACGAGTTATGGATTTATACAACAGGAAGCTTAGTGATCAGGCGTTCCATTCCATACGGGAGGACGTGCTCCGGCAATGGCCTACGGGTGCGGATGTGGATTTTGACCAGGGCGTGGCGTACCACAAGCAGCTTCCCGGCAGCAAAGTCTTTTCCGAAAAACTCAGACGCGCCGACGAGGCGGGCACAACGCTTGTACAGCCGCGTGCGGGCGTCGCCTGCATTGAGGATCACATCACACTGCTCAAATACCTGCAGGACAACGGCGAGGCCGATCTTTTGCCTACCACAATCGACAGCTACACGCGCCAAAACCGCTATGAGGAAGCGGAAAAGGGCATCCGTGAAACAGAACTGAATGGGAAATCCATGCTCAACGGCTTTCCGGGGGTCAACCACGGCGTGTCCGGCTGCCGCAGGATCATCGACGCTTTGGATACGCCCGTACAAGTGCGGCACGGTACGCCCGATGCCCGTCTGCTGGCGGAAATCAGTTACGCGGGCGGCTTTACCAGCTTTGAGGGCGGCGGTATTTCCTACAACATCCCTTATGCGAAGAATGCAACGCTGGAGCGCACCATCCGGGACTGGCAGTATGTAGACAGGCTTACGGGTATGTACGAGGAGGCGGGTGCGCCCATCAACCGCGAACCCTTCGGCCCGCTGACAGGCACGCTGGTACCGCCCTGCATCTCCCACGCCGTGGCCATTATTGAAAGCCTGCTCGCAGCCGAGCAGGGCTGCCGCAACATCACGGTGGGGTACGGGCAGTGCGGGAACCTCGTGCAGGACGTTGCGGCGATACAGACGCTGCGCAGCCTGACTGCAGAGTATTTGGCACGGTACGGCTATGGCGATATCGCGCTCACGACGGTGATGCACCAGTGGATGGGCGGCTTCCCGCAGGACGAGGCGAAGGCGTTCGGCGTAATCGCGCTGGGCAGCGTGGCGGCCGTTCTAGCTAAAGCCACCAAAATCATTGTTAAAACGCCGCACGAAGCATTCGGGGTGCCCACCATGGAATCAAACGCCCAGGGCCTAAGATGCACCCGGCAGGTGATCTCTATGCTCAGCGACCAGAAGCTTGACGAAAACAGCCTGGCGTTGGAGCGCAGCATCATCGAAGCCGAGACCCGCTGCATACTCGATAAGTGCTTTGAACTGGGCGGGGGCGATATTGCGGTGGGGGCGGTGAACGCATTCGAGGCGGGCGTGCTGGATGTCCCATTCGCGCCCAGCAAATACAACAAGGGGCTGATGCTTCCCGCGCGTGACAATGAGGGCGCCGTGCGCATGCTAAAGCCCGGCGCAATCCCGCTCTCGGCCGACCTAATGGAGTTCCATCGGGAAAAGATCGAGCGGCGCGCCCGGATGGAGAACCGCAACGTCAGCTTCCAAATGGTGATCGACGATATCTATGCTGTGGGTAAGGGCCGCTTGGTCGGCCGCCCGCGCTAATAATAATTTCAATATATTGGATGAGCAATATTCTCCATTCGTATAAGGAGGAAAAACATGCGGATTAAAAAAGTGTTGTACGCTGGCGGACGTACCGGGTTCTTTTTTGACGATCAGAAGGCCATCAAGGCCGGGGCCGCGGCAGACGGGGAGGCATATTTGGGCAAGCCCTGCACAGAGGGATTCTCTGCCGTGCGCCAAGCGGGCGAGTCCGTGTCCGTACTTCTGCTGCTGGAGGACGGTCAGCTCGCCTGGGGGGACTGCGCCGCCGTGCAATACTCCGGCACGGGCGGCAGGGATCCGCTGTTTCTGGCGCAAACGTTTATTCCGGTCATGGAGGCGTATGTCACCCCCGCGCTGGAAGGGCAAAAAATCACCACATTCCGCGATATGGCGGAGAAAATTGAAGGCATCGTCACGGCGCAAGGGACGCGCCTTCATACCGCCATCCGCTACGGCGTGACTCAGGCGCTGCTTGATGCGGTGGCAAAATCAACAGGCAGGCTCATGTGCCGGGTCATTGCCGATGAATACGGCTGCACAATGTCCGATCGGCTCATCCCCATATTCACCCAGTCCGGCGATAACAGGTACGCCAACGCCGACAAGATGATCCTAAAAGGCGCGCAGGTTCTCCCCCATGCGCTCATCAATAACGTGGACGCCAAGCTGGGCAGGCACGGCGAGCTGCTATTAGAATACGTCGGCTGGCTCAGGGAGCGGATCCTCAAGCTTCGCCCGTCTGAAGGCTATGCCCCCGTGCTGCACATCGACGTGTACGGCACCATCGGGCAGGTGTTCGGGAAT
>JAEXTB010000010.1 GCA_023453725.1 Bacillota bacterium
TACATATTCAGCGCCCGCGGAATTCCCATTGTGCCTCTTTTGGCTTTGTCTTGATCAAGAGGAACATATCCGAACAGCCTTTTGAGCTTGTAATCGTATAGATTAGGAAGCATTTGAGGTTCTTCGATGCCCGCGCCCTTTTCACACCGGTTGCCAGTCACATGCGTTTGTCCGTTATCGAACCGGCTGACCGTTAACAGGCAGCGGTTTTCGCATTTCCCGCAGCGTGCGGCGCTTGTCTCGCAGCGAAACGTTGTAAGCTTTTCGCTGCTGATCAGGGAGGAACGGTCATCTTCTTTCCACGCATGCTTCGCATATAAAGCGGCGCCAAACGCACCCATGAGTCCTGCGATATCCGGCCTTACGACCTGCCTATTGACGAGTTTCTCAAAGCTTCGAAGAACGGCGTCGTTCAGGAACGTGCCGCCCTGCACGATGATGCGATCGCCCAACTCACTTTCCTTTGCTTTAATCACCTTGAAGAGCGCATTTTTGATTACGGACCAGCAAAGACCTGCGGATATATCGCCAACAGGGACGCCTTCCTTTTGCGCCTGTCTGACCTTGGAATTCATAAAGACAGTGCAGCGCGAGCCGAGATCCGCGGGTGACTTTGCTCTAACGCCGAAATCCGCGAATTCCTGTACGCTCATGTTTAATGATTTTGCAAAGGTTTCGATAAAAGAGCCGCAGCCGGAGGAGCAAGCCTCATTGAGCAGCACACTGTCGATGATACCGTCGCGCGCCTTCATGCATTTCATATCCTGTCCGCCGATATCGAGGATCATCTCAACATCCGGTAAAAAGTGCTTCGCTCCGGTAAAATGGGCGATCGTTTCCACAACCCCGTGATCGCATGAAAATGCCGCTTTGATGAGACCTTCTCCGTAGCCGGTGACGGCCGAGGAAGCAATCACGGCTCCGGGTTCGAGAATGGAATAGACACTGCGGAGCAGTTCCACCGCCGTTTCAAGCGGCTTTCCCTTGTTGTTTTGATAGCAGGCGTAAAGCAGACTACCCGCTTCATCGATCAGCGCCGCCTTGCTTGTAGTTGATCCGATGTCGAGCCCCAAAAAGCAGTTCCCGATAAAGCCTTTTGGCTCCCTTCTTTTTACCTTTTGGGTGCTGTGCCGGCTTATAAACGTATGGTATTCTTCTGGCGATGCGAATAAGGGCTCCAAACGCGGCGTATCCGACAGAAACGCATTTTCCGCGGCTTCCATCCTACCAAAAAGCTCTGTGAAAGAAAGCGCATCGGGAGCAACTTTGCACCATCGTGCTTTTGAATGGAGCGCGGCGCCGATCGCGGCATAGACCTCGGCATATTCAGGTACGATCGTTTCCTCGTCAGTCAGGTCCAGAGTTTCCTGAAAGCGCTTGACCAGCTGTGGCAGAAAATGCAGCGGGCCGCCCAAAAAACCGATCTTACCCTTGATTTTTCTTCCCGCGGCGAGCCCTGTGATAGTCTGGTTGACGACCGCCTGGAATATAGAAGCTGCGATATCCTCTTTTCTTGCGCCTTCATTCAACAGGGGCTGGATGTCGGTCTTGGCGAAAACGCCGCAGCGCGCGGCGATCGGATAGAGAACCTGATGATTTTCAGCAAGCGCGTCAAGACCTTTTGCGTCCGTGTTCAAAAGGATCGCCATTTGATCGATGAACGCGCCTGTCCCTCCCGCGCAAATGCCATTCATCCTTTGATCTGCGCCGTGATCGAAGAACGTGATCTTCGCGTCCTCACCGCCAAGCTCAATGATGATGGAGGCTCCCGGGATATATCTTTGCACCGCCTTGCTGCCCGCAATCACCTCCTGAACGAACGGAAGCTTTAATGCTTTGGATATGGACAGTCCGCCTGAACCTGTGACGGATACGACAAAACGAGAATCGCCGAGCGAATCCTCTAATTCACGGAGTATGCCGCGGAGCGTCGGCATCAGTTCCGAATAATGCCTCTTATAGCAGCTGAAAATCAGCCGATCTTCGTAATCGAGCACCGCGAGCTTTATGGTGGTGGAACCGATATCGATCCCAAGACAAAATACGTCATCAAGCGACGTTTGTGTTTCCAGGGGTAATACCAACGCTTTTGCTTCTCCTTGACATAAATAAAAACACTTTGAATGGACTTTAGTATTGCCATTCCAAAGTATTTTAAATAGGCCCGTTCAAGTATAAGCTGTTTGGCTCTGTACAGTTGGGGCCGAGAAAGGAAGAGGCATTGGGAATATGTGGATTGTGGGGGGTAGATAGCCACTTGGGCAAAACATAATGGGGAAGTTAAGATATACACTTGTGTTAAACGTAATACGAAGCTCATTTTATCGCTTGGCCTAAACATAATCGGAAGTTCATTTCATCGCGCCGGTGCGAAACATAATTGGAAGTTCATTTCATCACGCCGGGACAAACATAATGCGAAGTTTGCATTACCACTCGGGTTATGGATAATGCGAAGTTCGTTGGGGACGGATTGGCCTTTTTCCTCTACGCAAAACTTAATATCCTAGGAAACATGGGTTCAGGTATGGAAAACTACGCATACCTAGGCCGACACCTGCGTGCGGAACAGCTTGTCACGGTTGAAGCTTTTGACAGCGAAGCGAATGAGCACCGCGTCCAGCACAAACAAGCCTACGCCACAGATCAGCACCAGCGGTGAACTCAGAAACACGACGCCGCCTATCTGGCCGTAGAGCAGGAACAGAATGGGCAATATAACGAGAACGCTGACCTGCTGAGCTTCCTGATAGCCCTTGACC
>JAEXTB010000014.1 GCA_023453725.1 Bacillota bacterium
GATAGAATGAGTGCGCTTTTATAAAATCATTCGAAAAGGGTTGTTGAAAAGAACCGCGCCAGAGTTTTCACTGTATACAAAAAAGGATAGGGAACGCGGAAGGGGTTGCCTCCCGCGTTCCCTGAAACATTCGTTACGCGATGGGCGTTGCGTTTGCCAGCAGGTATTTTTCCGCTTCGGGGTTCCACAGGTTGTTGTGCTTTACAACAAGCTCATGCAGGGTCTTGAAGATCGGGTCGGACTTGCCCTTTTCTTCAAAATCTGTAATTGCGGTCAGCGGCATGCTGATCTGGGTATAGATAAGCTTCTTGCCGCCGGGAATGTGCGGGAGGTTGAGCGTGGTTTCTACAACGCTGTCCAGACCGCCCACATGCGTGATCATGGACGCAGGGTTCAATTTGCCCGCCGCCATCATTTCAATGGCTTCGCGCATATCATCCGTGTTGCCGCCGGAGGTGCCCACGATGTGGTGTGCGGCGTAGTGGACGTTGTAGAAGTTCAATTCCGCCTTGAACTCCGTGTTGGAGGGGCCGGCAAAGAAGTTCAGGCAGCCGTCGAAACCGAGGATGGCGTTGCCCTGCTCTACAACCGGCTTCACAGGCGCGAACACCATGACGTCGTCATACCCCGTGCCGCCGGAGAGTTCCATCAGCTTTGCGACAGGGTCGCTTTCCTTGGCGGTGTTGAGGTAGATAAGCGTAATGCCCAGTTCCTTTGCGTGCTCCACGGTGTAGATGCTCTGTGCGCGGGCAAGGCGCGCGTCGTCAATATCCGTCACCACGATGAGGCCCGGCCTGCGGTCGCAGTGGAGCGCATAGTCAATCGCGCCAAGGCCCATGGGGCCAACGGAAGCGAGCAGCGCCAGCTTGCCGCCTTCTACAATACCCATCTGGTGGACATAGCTGCCGGGCTTGGTGTGATACATGGCGTGGTAGGTGCCGATGATGCAGCTCACGGGTTCAGCCAGGGAGCCGTAAAAGTAGACGTCGGAATCATAGTGGAAGAGGCAATCCATCTCCATGATTTCCATGGGGATGTTCACTGCCGTGGCGTCGCCGCCGCAGTTGCGGTAGGAGTAGCCGGGGGCTTCCAAAGCGCCCTTGTAAAAGTGCGCGGGCTGGATGGCAAAATGATCGCCGGGCTTAAACTTATTCTTCCACTTTTCGCCCACTTCCAGGATTTCGCCGCAGAATTCGTGGCCGATGATGGTGGGATTGGTGGCAACGTCATTGGGAACGCGCTTGTGCGCAGGCCCCTGAATGGCTGCTTTATAAGAGCTCATGCAGATGCTGTCCGAGATTACTTTTGCGCGCACCTCGTCGGGTTTGAGGGCGTCGAGTTCAAATTCTTCCAGCCTGAGGTCATTTGCTCCGTAAAGCCGTACTGCCTTTGTCTTCATAGTCTGTTCCTTTCCGGGCGATGGCCCTGCCTCAATTTTAAAATATTTTCTTTTCTCCGCGTTCATGGGCAATCAGCGCCCATGTCGCATCAATTAAATTGGAAAACTGCGGATCTTCCATGGCCTTACACACAAAATCCTGACGCGGGGAGTTGATGTCCTCGCCGCTGATTTCAAACATGCCATAGGTCTTGCACAGCGTGCGCAGCCGGTCGAGCTGAGCTCTTGTGTTGCGCGGCGGCATATAGGTTACGGCGCGCACGTTATAGTCCTTCAGTACGCCGAACAGTTCGTCAAGGTACTCATCTTCAAACTTTTGCGCTTTTTTATCGCCCGTTACGCTGTCCACCACATCGCCTAAGTAGGCATAGCAGAATATCGCGCCAACGTCGGAAGCGAGCTTCACGGCTTCCTCGAGCTTCAGGCATTCGTCCGTTGCCGGGATAAACACGAGCGGTACAAAGGCACTTTTTAGTATACCTAACAAATCATACTCATAAAAGAGGTAGCCGGTATCCAGCAGCAACTTTTTCTGTTTTTCGGAAAGCGCCACACCCAGTTTTTCCAACAGGGCAACGGTGCCTTCGCCGCGGCCCGCGCGCGCTACAATTTTGTGGGCCAGCGCGTACATCAGGTGCCGCTCCGTCACGCTGCCGCCCAAGGCGTACTGGGAAAGCGGCAGCACATCCGCGTCGAAATCCAGCCGGATGCCGTGGGGGGAGAGCATTGCGTCTATCTTTTGCGTCATCGCCCGGTTTCTTGCATTGCGTTTTTCACGCAGTGGGGCAAACGCAGTTTGCAGCGTGTCAATCTTACCGTGCGGGACGGCGTGCATCGTCATGTAACTCACGCCGGATTGGTCCGGGTTGTTGGTAGTGCGATGCTCAAGCGGCGTTCCCGCCATGCTGACCCGGCACTCCATACCGATTGTGGTCGGTACGCCTAGGATATTCCCCGCTTCTAAAAATTCCTTCGCGCCGCCGATGCTGTCATGGTCCATAATACCCGCGGTGCACAAGCCTGCTGCGCGCGCAAAATACACTGCCGCTGTCGGCGAATACGGAGAGAACGAGTATGTCGTATGAATGTGGTTGTTAATATAGCGCGGATCCGTGGGGGGCAGCACAGCCTTTTCCGCAATGGCCTGCAACGCGGCAAGCCGCGCTTCTTTCCCTGGCTGGTTGAGCTCGCCGAGTATTCGCTGATCCATCATATCTTTACCCTTCCCATGTTCTGATCAATCAAGTTAATGCAGCATGTTCTGGCCGCCGGTGACAGGGATGGCCTGGCCGGTCTCATAATCCTGTTCCACGGCATAGAATATGGCTTTCGCAACATCCTTGGGGAAACAGCCGCGGCGCATGGGGACAAGGCTTTCGTAATGTTTCTTGACGTCGGCGGTCGTCTTCGCACCCGGTACCTTGCCCGCGTTCAAATACTGCACGAACAGGCCGCGCTGCGGGTCCATCCACAAAGGGCCGTCCAGGAAGTTGCCCGGGCAGATGGCATTGACCTTGATACGGAAGGGGCAAAGCTCCAGCGCGAAGCTTTCCACCAAACCGATGCCGCCGAACTTGCTGCCAGCATAGGCAAAGTTCTTGTTGGAACCGGTGAGGCCGCTTTTGGAGTTGATCTGTATAATATCGCCGGACCAGTCCGGATTTGCAGCAAACTGCGCCTTCATGACGCGGGAAGCGTACTTGGCGCACAGGAAGAACGCCGTATAGTTGATGGAAGTGACGAATTCGAAGTCCTTCTTTTCCAGTTCGTCGAGACTCCCCGCCTTCAATACCCCGGCGTTGCTGACAAACAGGTCCAGCCCATGAAACCGCTCCACCGTAGCGCCGATCATGGCGGCGACGCTTTCTTCATTGGAAACATCGACTTTTACGGCAAACGCGCGCTCGCCAAGCTCTTTTGCGACTTCGGCTGCCAGCGTTTCATTCAAATCGGCGACCACAACGCAGGCACCTTCATTGTAAAGCTCTTCTGCAATGCCACGGCCAAAGCCCTGTGCGCTGCCCGTAACAATGGCTATTTTTCCGCCCAGCCTTCCGGGAACGTTCTGGCGGTCTTTCGCGTGTTCCGCAGCGAGTTGTTCCCATTTGCCCATATCCAGCATGTTTGATTTCCTCCCGGCAACACTATTCTTGAATTAAAAATGCGGACAAGTAGTTGTCCACGGCTAAGAAAATAGGTTACGAATCTGCTCGAAAGTCGGATTCGTATCACAATTCCATGGAGCTCATTCTATAATAGAGTCTGCTTGTACATAGCATACCATACAACGTTGCGCAGTGTAAAATATTTTCACTCCAAATGTTTGAAAGTAACAACAAATTGCTATCCCATCACAAGAAATGAACATCGCTTGCTGATATTGCCGCGCGCGTGCTATGATCCGTAGAAGGGAACAATTGTTAATACAGGCTGGAGGAACATGCCATGCAGCAGAATACGGGCATATCCACGAGCATTTTGATTGTCGAAGACGATGCGGTGATTTCAGGGCTTGTTGCCAAGGGGCTTTCACGGTGGGGCTACGCACCCTGTTTGGTGGAGGACTTTTCAGATGTGATGCAGGCGTTCTTTAAATGCCGCCCGCAGCTTGTGTTGATGGATATCGCGCTTCCCTATTATAATGGGTACTACTGGTGCACAGAAATCCGCAAGGTTTCCGATGTGCCGGTTGTGTTTCTTTCCTCCCGCACGGAGGATATGGATATTGTCATGGCCATGCAGATGGGCGGGGACGATTACCTGACCAAGCCGTTTTCCATGGAAGTATTGATTGCAAAGCTGCAGGCTGTGTTGAGAAGAAGCGGCGGATCAGCGCCGCAGGATCAGGAGTTTGCAGGCGCCAGGCTTGCAGCGGGGGAAGGGTGCCTGTATACGCGGGACGGAAAACTGGAGCTGACCAAAAACGAGCTCCGCATTCTACAGCTTTTGCTTTCCCACAAAGGGCAGATCGTCTCCCGGGATGATATCATGCTGAAGCTCTGGGACAGCGACAGTTATATTGATGATAATACCCTCACTGTCAATATGAACCGGTTGCGGCGCAAGCTGGAGCCTATAGGTCTCTCCGGCTGCATTGTCACCCGTAAGGGGGAAGGATACCAGCTTCTTGAAGAACCTGCAACGGAAGCATAGGGGGCTATATGCCGCGTAACGCGAATAAACAGATGAGAAAAGTGAAGCGTCTGCCGTTTTGGAAGGGTGTCCTCTTTTACATCGGCTACCGAAAGGCGCTTTTCCTTTTTTATATTCTAAGTACCGCGCTTGTCGCAAGCTTTTGGGCGCTCAACGGAACGCCAATAGAAGATATCCGCTACAGCCTGCTGCTTGGGGCGTTGGTGCTGATCTTGATTGTTGGGCTGGATCTGTTTGCCATACTTCGGCGTCTTCGCGCATTGATGGAGATACAAGAGCACCTGAACGAATTCGAACAGGAACTTCCCGAGGGCGGGAACAGGGTGGAGCGCCTTTATTGTGAAATCGCGGACGGATATCTTTCGCGGCTGCGGCAGGAAAAAGAGGAGCTTTCCATGTCCCACCGTGCGACGATTTCCTATTTTACATTATGGATGCACCAGATCAAGACCCCCATCGCCGCCATGCGCCTGCTGCTGCAAAGCCCGGAGCTTGACCGGGCGCTCTTAAACCGGCAGCTTTTCGAGGTGGAACGGTATGCGGAGCTTGCCATGCAGTATGTGCGCGCGGCGGATATCGCAGCCGATCTTGTGCTTGCCCCGTGCAGCATTGAACCGCTGGTCCGTGAAAGCATCCGCAAATACGCGCCGCTGTTTATTGCAAAAGGGTTGAGCGCGCAGGTGGAGGAAATTGAGCTTGTTGCGCTGACGGATGCCAAATGGTTTTCGTTTGTGTTTGAGCAGCTTCTTTCCAACGCCGTCAAGTACACGCAGCAGGGTGGCGTAAGGGTTTATTTGGAGGGCTGCGCGCTAATATTGGAGGATACGGGCTGCGGCATCCGGCCGGAGGACATGCCAAGGGTGTTTGAAAAAGGGTACACCGGCTACAATGGTAGGCTTGATAAACGGGCGAGCGGCATCGGGCTCTACCTTGCGCGCCGCGTATCAGAGGCGCTGCGCTTAAAACTAGAGCTTCAGTCTGCCTTGGGAAAGGGCACAAAAGCCGTCATGCGGTTTTCGCAGGAGGAAAAGGAGATATTCTCCTGACCTCAATGTGACAAAACTGTAAGGTGGGCAGAAAAAACTGTAAGCCGGTTCGATGGATGGCAAACAGGAAAATTTGCTACAATTCCTCCATCACATTTGCCAGCAGTGGCAAAGAGGGGGCACTTTTATGGAACTGTTGAAAATTGATCATGTAAAGCGCGTGTTCAATACGCGTTTGGGGCTGAAGCAATGCGTTGCGCTGCGGGACGTCAGCTTTGAAGTCAGCGCGGGCGAATTCGTCGCAATCATGGGGCCGTCCGGTTCGGGCAAATCAACGCTTTTGAATATCATCGCTTCGCTCGACAAACCGAGCGGCGGAGATGTGTATCTAAGCGGCCGCAGTCTTAAGGCCATCCCGGAGCGGGAGCTTTCGGAATTCCGGCGCGACAACCTCGGGTTCGTGTTCCAGGATTTTAACCTGCTGGATACGTTCTCGTTGAAAGATAACATCCTGCTGCCTCTCGTTTTAAAGCGTACGCAGCTTGCGGAAATGGAGCAGCGGCTCTTACCCGTGGCGCAGGAACTGCGCATTACGGAGCTATTGAATAAATTCCCCTACGAGGTGTCCGGCGGTGAAAAGCAACGCGCGGCGGTGGGGCGGGCCATCATCACCAACCCGCAGCTGCTGCTTGCGGATGAGCCGACAGGGGCGCTTGACTCTCAATCTTCCGCAAATCTTCTTTCCCTGTTTGGCAACCTGAACGAAAGAGGCCGTACCATCCTCATGGTCACGCACAGCGCACTTGCCGCAAGCCACGCCGGGCGCGTGCTGTTCATACGTGACGGTGAAATATTCAGCCAGCTTTACCGCGGGGAGGACAACAACCGCGCGTTCTACGAGCGCATCATCCACAACCTCACCATACTGGAGGACGGGGGTGCGCAGGCATGAATAAGGGGTTTTATTTCAAGCTTGCGCGTTCTAACGTCATGCGCAGCCGCCAGGTATATGTGCCGTATTTTCTGGCGACCGCCATTATCAGTGGCGTCTATTATCTGATACTGGCCATGATATTTTCGCCGGGGCTCAAAAACGTGCCGGGCGGGGAGACCGCGCAGGCGATGTTTATTGCGGGCATCGTTGTATTTACGCTGTTTGCGTTCTTCTTTATGCTCTATATCAATGCGTTCTTAGTCAAGCGCAGGAAAAAGGAGTTTGGCCTGTACAGCGTACTGGGCATGAACCGGCGGCAGGTGGCGCGCGTGCTCAAATGGGAAAACCTCATCGTGGTAGGGGCTGGCGTACTCGCGGGCATTGCGCTGGGTTTGATAACGGGCCGCCTGCTCTTTTTGCTGCTGATGTATATCCTGCACGCCGTGGAAGGCAGCGCGTTCGTGGTTCCCTGGTTTGCGTTTGCGGGTACTGCTTTGCTGTTCTTTGCGGTGTTTGTGGCCACTTCGATCTACAATGGCATCCGAATCCGCGTGGCGGATACGGCGGAGCTATTAAAAAGCGACCGCAAAGGGGAAAAAGAGTCTAAGGCTGTCGTGCCCGCCGCCGTATTTGGGCTATTGCTGTTGGGGCTTGCGTACTTGGTGGCCATTACCTCAAACAATACGGGTATGGCGATGGGGCTGTTTTTTCCGGCGGCGTTTGTGGTGATTATTTCGCCATACCTCTTGTTCAACGCCGGCAGCATCGCGTTTTTGCGTCTGCTTCGGCGCAACAAAAGGCTCTACTATCAGCCGGAAAACTTCATCTCCATCTCCTCCATGTTCCACCGCATGCGCCAGAACGCGCGCGGGCTTGCAAGCATCTGCATATTCTCCACCATGCTCATTGTGACGGTAGCGGGTACGTCTTCGCTTTATCTTGGGCGGGAACAGATTTTACGGGAGCAGCATCCGTATGATCTGCGTATATTTCTGGGGGATTTGAACGTGAGTGCTTATACCCAGATTGATGAGCTCTTGGGAATGCTTGCGTTGGAAAACGGCGTGGAGTTGTCCGGATCGCCGGAAAAGCTGGTAACGCCGGAGAATGCCCCGGAGAACAATATGGGCATGATCGTGCGCTATGAAAACTCCGAGTTTGTGCAGTTAAAGCATGGGTTGGTGCTCGATAAGATATTGATGCTGGATATCCAGGGTGCGGAACAGGACGGAATTGCGTTTGTATCGGCGTTTGAGGACGCGATGCTGGAGCGGTATGGGGAAATCAACGGCATCAACGATATTTATTCCGCGCGTACCGACAGCTATGGCGTATATGGCGGGCTATTATTCCTGGGCGTGTTCTTTGGCGTCTTGTTCCTTGCGGTAACGGTGCTGATGATCTATTTCAAGCAGGTGACCGAGGGGCAGGAGGACAAGGAGCGCTTTGAAATCCTGCAAAAAGTGGGCATGCAGGATACGGAGGTGAAGAATACCATCAACAAGCAGATACTATGGGTGTTCTTCCTGCCGCTCATAGGAGCGCTCATGCATATACTTGCTGCGAGCAACATGATCTCAAAAATGCTGGAAGTGTTCAGCCTGTATGATAAGACGCTCACATTGGGCTGCATACTTGTAACCTCCGCGGTGTTTGCGCTGGTGTACCTAATCGTGTACCGCCAGACGGCGAACGTCTATTACCGGATGGTAAGAAGATAGGCCGGAAAATTCCCCGACTTTATCAGAGGGTTTTCTGCAAATGAAAAGTGCGCTTTAAGCGCACTTCAGCCCATCGGCAAACCCTTTTTCAGGGGTCTTGCCCCCGAACCCCCACCCAAGGGACACGTCCCTTGGGAATTCCTTTCGTCGGGAACGCCCTATTTTAGGGCGTTCCTGGGAGTGGGTTCTTAGGGCCGTTACGGCCCTAAGCGGGTGATTGAGGGTAGAGCCCTCAACGTACCCCCTTTGGTGACACTCTGAAGTGCGCTTTACGCGCAGTTTTTTACCGGTGGATGCCATAGAAAAAGAGCGCAATGGTTCCCGGCCCGACATGTGCTCCTGTCACAGGTTCATAACAGGTAATAATCATTTCACCCTGATGGCCGCTTTCGCGAATTCTCTGCGCAACGTGATGGGCATCTTCTTCGCTGTCCGCGTGTGCGATGCCTACGGGTGTATTTTTATCCGCAACCAATTCTTCATAGCGCTGTACCAGTGCTTGAAGTGCCCTCCGCCTTCCGCGCTCGTTATGGTGTATTACAATTTTGCCGTCATGATCGCCCGTCAGTATTGGCTTGATCTGCAGAACATTCCCAACAAATGCTGCAGCGCTGGAAATTCGCCCGCCTCTTTTTAGATAGATAAGGTCTTCAACGGTGAAATACTGGCAGATGAAGGCACTGTTTTTCTGGGTGCTCGTGACAATTTCTTCAAAATCAAAGCCAGCTTGATTCATGCGTGCCGCGTGAAGTACCGGCAATCCCTCTCCAAGCGATGCGGCGCGGGTATCAATGACTGCGATTTTTCTTTGAGGGAAACGCTTCCGCATTTCTTCCGCTGCCAAAACCGATCCCTGATATGCGCCGCTGATGCCGCTGGACATACCAACGTAAATAATATCGGTTTCTTGGGTAAGGAAGGGCTCGAAAGCCTGACAAAACGAATGCGTATTCACCATGGACGTGCGGGCAATGGCGCCTTTTCGCAATGCTGCATAAAATGGCGCTCCATTGAATGGTTCATTGTTGCTTTGCGGGGATGGGTACTCAACGCCATCAACGGTATAATGGAAAGGAATCACTTCGATGTTCAGTTCCCTGAGCAGTTCTTCGGGAAGGTTCGCAGAAGTATCGGTCATAATCTGAATCACGCTATTCGCCTCTTTCTGAGCCCCAGAAGAACAGCGCAACTGTTCCCGGCCCTGTGTGGCTCCCAATGGTCGTACCTATATTGTTGATCAGGACTTTTCCGTTGAGGTTTTTAAACCGTTCTTCCACAAGGTCCGCAACCATGCGTGCGTCTTCAAAGCAGGCGGATTGTGAGATAAAGCATTTTCCGGAATAGTCAAGCCCACCTTGGGCGCATGCCTCCATTCGATCAACGATCTCGCGGATAACGCGGCGCTTTGTACGTATTTTCTCGCGCGGGATCAACCGGCCCAAATGGTCCATATTCAGCAGTGGGCAGATATTTAAAATCGTACCGAACATGCCTGCTACTTTTGAGATTCTGCCCCCATTCACATAGAATGTGAGATCCGTTGAGAAAAACCAATGGTGCAGCCGCAGCCTGTTTTTGATCACCCAATCATGGACTTCGTCGATCGTTTTCCCGGTATCGCGCAGGCCGGCCAGCGTATCCATCATTAAACCATAACCTGAAGAGGCTCCAAGCGAATCGACAATATAAACCTTACGCTCGGGGAAGCGCTCTCTTGCAATCATTGCGGCGCTTTGGGCTGAATTGTATGTACCCGATAACCCTGACGACAGGCATACATGCAGAATATCATTCCCCTGCTCCAGTATTGCGGAGAAGTAATCTAAGTATTCTGCAATGTTAACCTGAGAGGTTCTGGTTTTTGCGCCGTGTTCCATGGCTTTATAGAACTGATCAAATGGCATGGACTGGCCCAAATCGTCCAAGTATTCTTTCTCATTCACGAAGTAATGAAAGCAGATAAAAGAAATGCCGCGTTTCTCAAAGTGTTCTTTAGAAAGATCGGCCGTCGAGCAGCAGCTTAACACATACGGATGATGCATGATCTTCTCCTCCCTGATATTCAAGCCGGTGTTTTTCTTTCGTTATCTTAGCTGCCGGCGTGGCGAAGTACAACCTACTTTTTATCCGAACAAAACACAAAGGAGTAGAGACGCACAATAAAACGCCCTACTCCCGTTTGTTTTTCGTCTACAAATCGGAGACTACGGTTTCTTCTTCTCTCCTTTGATTTTGAAGCTTAGTAAAACCACGACTTGTGCAGGTATGGCAACAAGGAAAAGCTGCCAGGGGCGGTATTTGATCAGCGCGATATAGATTACGGCGATCAGGCTGAAAACCAATGCGGAAACAATCAACAGATTGTGCCTTCCGCGGTTCCAGACGGAGTTTAGAACAAGAAGAGTGATCAGGGAAACGGGAACAGCGTATGCAAATATACTCCATTGAACAGTTCCCAATACCCAGAAGATGATAAAGACCAGGGTGGCAATGGTCCAAATCCCTGCGACAGAGACCATGATAATGGCTGAGGGATTGTATTTGCGAGCAGCGTCGCCTTGGCTTTTTTTCTGGGGGGTATCATGGTAATCGCATGTATTTAATAAATCATCCACGGAAACGTTGAAAATCTCAGCCATTCGCTTCAGAACAAGAACGTCCGGAACAGATTCCGCGCGCTCCCATTTGGAAATTGTCTTATCGGAATAATTCAATTTCTCGCCCAGTTCCGCCTGTGTCATATTTGCATTTGTGCGCTGCCTGATGATGTTACTGGCTATTACAAGCTTTACTTCCTCCAAGCTGCCCCCCCCTTACAATCACTATTTCATTATAATGGATAATGAAATACTATGCCATAACTCCGCTGCACGGTGGGAAGAATTTGCGTTCATTTTGCCGCAACGCAAAAGACAGCGTTTAAGTTGTTTTAAGCAAAGCATGGACTTTGGGCGTAGAATGGAAGAAAAGGAGCGCCTAGGAGTAGCGATCTCGGGAAATTGATTGGTAGACAAAATGGAAGAGGGACCGCTTTATGGTGAGCGGTCCCTGCCTATTGTTCCGTTTGCTGTTCCGCCCGAAGCCGCAGCACCAGCTTTTCGATATTTTCCACCGTCCTGCGGTTGAAAAAATGCTCAATAAGCTCCACCTGTTCCAAATCTTCAGGCACGCCGTTAATAAGGCACAAGAATTCGTGCAGTACATCATGCCGGTATAATAAGTAATTCCCCTCCGCTTCTCCCTGCGACGTGAGCTTGAGATAAGCGTAGGGGTGGTATTCCACAAGGCCCCGGGAGGCGAGCTGCTGCATCATTTTGGTGACAGAGGAGGGCTTGACGTTGAGGCTTTCCGCCACGGTCTGCACGCGCACAACGGGGTCCATGCGGGAAAGGCGGCAGATCATTTCGAGATAATCCTCCATGGTCCGCGTGATGGTGCGTTTTTGCACGCGGTCATAGCCATCCAGCGTGCGGAATTCACTTTTCATTGTATTACCTTTCTTTCTTCTGCCGCATTGTGTAAGGGTAACTTCCTTGCATGCAATATGCAAAGGAAGGCCCGGCTGGTTAATGAAGCATATGAAAAGAAAGAGAAGAGTATGATGGAAAGTCTTCGCTCCTATTGGCGTAGCGGTCGGATTGCTTACCTATATGCGCGCGGCACATCGCGGAGGCGGCCTTTGGTGGGAAGGCCGACAATGTTGAAAGCTTGGGCTGGACAAGAGGTCATAGCGGAAATCAATTATGAATATAGTACTACTCAGATTAACTAAAGTGCGGACGCGCAGAGCTGCTTGTGGCAAGCATGTTGATGCTGCTTTTTTTAAAACCAATCCCCGACCATTACCAAAGCAATGGCGTTAGTCGGCGGCATTGAAGAGATGGTGCAAAGGTAGTCTTAAATTGGCCTGCCGAAAACCCACTGTCGATAATTGGCTTGACAATTTGTACCAGCATGGTATCGTGGTATTGCAAAATTTTATATCGGAGGAAAGCAATGAGAAAGCATCTTTTACTCGTTTTCATCATAACTCTCGTCGCATTGCTGGCAGCCTGCGGCGATAAGCCCTCCGATGCCCAAGGCCTCAAAATTGCACCCACCCCGACGGCCTCACCTTTGCCGCAGATCGTCTCTGAAGGAATGGAAACGGCGCCCCCTGAGGCAACACCTGCGCCCCCGGTCTTAAACGTTGAAGAACTGCTGTCGGCCGCGGAAGCCACGGAATTCGTAGGCCAAGCGGTCACGGCTTCTTTCGATTCAGCGGGGGTATCGGAGACCGGCGAGACGTCAGGCATCTATACGTATGAACTGCCAAACGAAGGTGTCGATTATACGGATTCAATTGTGGCCGGCCTATATCTGATACAGAACGGCTTGATTTCCCCGTCCGAGCTCGAAAAAGGACATGACGCTGAATGGGCATTTGAGGACTTCAGAAAAACCTATTCCGACAGAACGGTCGATGTTGCCAGCCTAGGCGCCAAAGCTTTTTATGTGAACCTAAACGGCGACGTTCACGTCTTGTTTCAGGATTACTACATCCTCGTTGTATTCCGGAAAAGTGACATTGACTTGGAAGCAAACATTGCGCTCAACAAATCCATCGCTGCGTTCATTATCGATAAGATCTCCATGGCCGACGTTTCCCTGACCCCGCCGGAGTGAACTCCTCAAAGCGGTATTAGCCTGAATAGCGCTCCAAAAACTGCTTGGTGCGCTGCTCCTTCGGGTTTAAAAACAGTTCTTCAGGCGCGCCGCATTCTACGATGACGCCGTTGTCCATAAACAAGACCTTATCGGAGACCTCGCGCGCAAACTGCATTTCGTGCGTGACAATGACCATCGTTGTGTTCTTGTCAGCCAGGCTTTTGATTACCTTTAAAACTTCGCCGGTCAGTTCCGGGTCGAGCGCGGAGGTCGGCTCGTCAAAGCAAAGGATATCGGGCTTTAAAGCGAGTGCCCGCGCAATCGCCACGCGCTGCTGCTGCCCGCCCGAAAGTTGATGCGGATAAAAATCCAGCTTATTTGAAAGCCCGACCTGATCCATCAGCGCGCGGGCGTTTTTTTCAATATCGGCAAGGATGCTCCTGCGATTTTCTTTATAATCCGCTCTTTTTTTTGCAAGCATCTCGCATGCAAGCGAAATGTTCTTAAGCGCCGTATATAGGGGAAACAGGTTGAATGCCTGAAAAACCAGTCCAAAATGCAGCCTCCGTTTGCGAATTTCTTCATCGGAGAGCGGCTGCGGGTTTTCGCTGTCGAATATCGTGTTTCCGTTCACGCTGATCGTGCCGGCGTCGGGCGTCTCAAGAAAATTAAGGCACCTCAGCAGCGTTGTCTTGCCGCTGCCCGAGGAGCCGATGATCGCCAGCGACTCGCCCTGTTCGAGCGAAAAACCTATATTTTCAAGTACAACCGAAGATCCAAAACTTTTTTTTAAGCTTTTTACCTCTAAAACAGACTTATGGACCTCCTTTAAACCCTGAAATAGCTGAGCCTGCGCTCCAAGTAGCCAAACAGCAGCGTTAGTATTCCGCAAAACAGCAGGTAAAAGGCACCCGAATAGAAAAGCGGCCAGATGATCGCGGCGGACTTGATATAATCTTCGGCCTCCATGACGATCTCACGGACAGCAATTACACGGGCGAGCGACGTATCCTTCACCAGCGTAATGATTTCGTTGGACATGGGGGGAACGATGCGCTTGATGACCTGCAACAGGATCACCTGAAAGAAAATCTGCCGTTTTGTCATGCCAAGCACTTGGCCCGCCTCATATTGCCCCCGGGGAACGCTTTCGATGCCGCTGCGGAATATCTCGGAAAAATAAGCCGCGTAATTGATGACAAAAGCGACTAACACCGCCTCCAACCGCGGGAAAGCAGACCCGCCCCATATGAGCCCGGGTCCGTAAAAAACGATGATCACCTGCAATATCAGCGGTGTGCCGCGTATCGCCCAGACAAATGTCTTCGTGAGCCATTTTAGAGGCGCAAACCTGCTCATCGATCCGAACGAAATGCCAAGGCCAAGCGGAACGGCGCACAAAAGCGTGAGTATAAATATCCAAAGCGTTTTCAGGAATCCTTCGAGCAACGTTTGGGTAACAACAGCAAAGCTCATAACACACAATCCTTTTTTGGGGGGGGAATAGGGATAGGGCCTGTTCCGTGGGACGCGTATGGCGCTATGGCGGAACAGGCCCCTTTAGTTCAGAAAACTACTTGGTCAGCAGGCGCTGCGTGAGGCCATATTTTTCGGCGATTGCAGCCATCGTGCCGTCTTGCAGCAGCTCGTTCGTGATTTTGTTGAATTCGGCGGCGGCGGTGCTGCCAACACGCAGGCCGATCGCATATTCCTCGGCAGTCAGGTTCATGCTGGTAATGGTGATAAGATCGGCATAATCCGAACCTTCGCCTGTCATGGAGGTTGCCATCGTCGCATCGATAACGGCTGCCTCTGCGGTACCCGCCTTGACTTCCAGCAGTGCCTTCGCCTGCGAGTCGACGGCGGTGTAAACAGCGCCGGACAAATCGGCTTTGATCGCGGTCTCTCCCGCGGAGCCTGCCTCGGCAACCACCGAGACGCCGTTCAAGCTTGCTCGATCCGTGTACTTCGAGGCGTCGGCTGAGCGGATAACGACAACCTGCTCATTGAGAAGATACGATTGTGTAAACGTCATGTTTGCCTTGCGGTCTTCCGTTACGGTTAAGCCGTTCCAGATGCAGTCTATGGTTCTGGCCTTCAGCTCGATCTCCTTCGTATCCCAGTTGATAAATATGAAGTTGGGTTTTACGCCAAGCTTCGCACAAAGCGCCTCGGCATACTCGGTATCAAAGCCGACCAGCTTGCCGTCTTTATCCTTATAGTTCATAGGCTCGTAAGCGGTGATACCTATGATTAACTCACCCTTTGCCTTGATGTAAGCCAAATCGTCTTCTGCCTCGCCGGAAGCGGCCGGAGATTCTGCCGCAGGGGCGTTGGGCGCGGTGCTCGGACCTGAATCCGTGGCAGCAGCGGCCGGTGTTGCTGCGTTATTTGAGGCACAGGCGCTAAGCGTCAAAATAAGCAAAGCAATGAGCAATGAACTAACGAATTTTTTCATGGTATCCTCCTGCATATTGATATTCACTCAAAACACTTTATTATTATAACACAGTAGCACGCTAAAGCAAATCGTTTTTGCCCTGTTTATGAATCGCTGCTGCGCTGAAAAACATTACGTATTTCCGCTCCCTGCGTGGGAGGTGCATTGAAAATCACGCATCACCCTTCTTTCCCTTGCCGCATAGTATTGTGTAAAGGAAACTTCCTTGCAGCCATGCAACACTGTATTGCGATGCAAAGAAACACCCGGCTGGTTAATGAAGTGTTTGAAAGGAAAAGAAGAGTATGATGGAAAGTCTTCTGCAGGCCCCTATGGGCGTAGCGGTACGGATTGCCTCGCTGTATGCGGGCGACACAATGCGCAGGCGGCTTTTGGATATGGGGTTAACACCCGGGGCTTGCGCAACGTGCCTGTATGAAGCGCCCTCCGGAGACCCGAAGGCGTATTTTATCCGCGGCGCGGTGGTGGCGCTGCGCAATGAGGACGCGCGAACCGTTCGCTTGATGCCGGTATAGGGGAGCGCGGATGGAAGAGCAGTTCAAGCGAACGCCAATCCTGCAGATACACAAAGAGGATGAAGCCGATACCGTCATCGCCCTTGCCGGCAATCCCAATGTGGGAAAGTCCACCGTGTTTAACGCGTTGACCGGAATGCGCCAGCATACGGGGAACTGGCCGGGGAAGACGGTGGCAAGCGCCCAGGGCCGCACCGTATATGATCAGGCCGGGTATGTGCTGGTGGATTTGCCCGGTACATATTCGCTTATGGCGCATTCCGCGGAGGAGGAGATCGCAAGGGATTTCCTCCTCTTTGGGGGGGCAGAGGCAGCGGTGGTGGTCTGCGACGCCACGTGTCTTGAACGGAACCTGAACCTTGTCCTGCAAACGCTGGAACTTTCGCCGCGCACAGTCGTATGCGTAAACCTGATGGACGAGGCGAGGAAGAAAGGCGTCAAGCTGGATCTCCCTGCGCTGGAGCGGATGCTGGGCGTTCCGGTGGTGGGCGCTTCTGCGCGGGAAAACAAGGGATTAACAGAGCTGATGGCCCGCGTTGCCGAGGTATCTAAACAGGAACGAAAAGCGCCGTATGAGGTTCGCTATACGACAGAGGTGGAAGAAGCCGTATCCCTGCTGCTGCCCCAGTTGGCTGAACTCGCGCTTGAGGGGCTTCCATCCCGCTTTACGGCATTGAAGCTTCTTGAAGGGGATCAAACCCTGATGTTTCGGATTAAGGAGCAGCTTGATCTTGATTTGGAGGAATTGCTCCGTGAGCCGCTTTCCCGCGCGCGGGAAGCGCTGCGCGTATCCGGCTGCGATAATCTGGAGGATGCGTTGGTATCCGGTCTCTATTGCGAGGCAGAACGCCTTGCCGCAGCGTGTGTGACGCAACCCAAGGAGCAGTATCAGGTGCGGCAGTGGAAACTTGATAAACTGCTTACCGGAAAATGGACGGGAACGCTCATCATGCTGCTAATGCTCGCGGTGGTGTTTTATATCACGATCGCGGGGGCAAATGTGCCCTCCCGTCTGCTCTCTGAAGGCCTGTTCTGGGTGGGGGACCGGATTTCAGAAGGACTGCTGGCTTTGGGAGCGCCGGAGTGGCTGCGCAGTATGCTTGTTGACGGCGTATACCGCGTGCTCGCCTGGGTGGTGTCCGTCATGCTGCCGCCCATGGCGATATTCTTCCCGTTGTTTACACTGCTGGAGGACCTTGGCGTGCTGCCGCGCGTGGCGTTCAACCTGGACCACCGGTTCCGAAAATGCAACGCCTGCGGAAAACAGTCCCTTACACACTGCATGGGCTTTGGT
>JAEXTB010000025.1 GCA_023453725.1 Bacillota bacterium
TGTCAAGCTCATCGCCTCCAAGATCGCGGATGCGGTGCTTGAAGGTCACCAGGGTGAGCAGATGGAAGACGAAAAGGGCGCCGAAGCAGAATAAGCCTGTTTATGGGGAGGCCGGAACAGGCTTCCCCATTTTTTACGAAACACACGAAAAACGACATGGGAGGAAACGATATATGTTTACCGCAAAAGATGTAATGACCCTGCGCGAGCTGCCCGGCGCCGGCATGATGGATTGCAAGAAGGCGCTTACCGAGTGCGATGGCGACATGGAAAAAGCCAAGGATTACCTGCGTGAAAAGGGCCTGGCGGCTGCCGCCAAGAAGGCCGGGCGCATTGCTGCTGAAGGTATTGTAGACAGCTACATTCACCTGGGCGGCAAAATCGGCGTGCTTGTAGAAGTCAACTGCGAGACGGACTTTGTTGCAAAGACCGATGCGTTCAAACTCTTCGTGCACAATGTGGCCATGCAGATCGCGGCCGCAAAGCCCACCTATATCAGCAAGGACGAAGTACCGCAGGACGAAATCGAAAAGGAAAAAGAAATCCTGCGCGCCCAGGCCAAGAACGAGCCCAAGCCCAAGCCGGATGCCATCATTGAAAAGATGGTCGAAGGCCGTATCGAAAAGTATTACAAAGAGGTTTGCCTGCTTGAGCAGCCCTATGTAAAGGATCAGGACGTTACCGTCGGCCAGATGCTCAGCGAAGCGACCGCGAAAATCGGCGAAAAGATCAGCGTCCGCCGTTTTGCCCGTTATGAGATGGGTGAAGGCCTCCAGAAACGCGAAGACAACTTTGCCGCAGAAGTCATGGGTATGGGCCAGGCTAACAAATAATATTACAAAAAAAGGAACGCTATTTGGTGTTCCTTTTTTTCTTTTCTTACGGATTATAAAATGTTTTTTGCATCGCCATCCGTTTGGTGAAAAGCAGCTTAAAAAGAGGGCGGTAACTATGTATCATCGTGTTGTGCTAAAATTGAGCGGGGAAGCGCTCAGTTCCGGTTCCGAGCCGCTGAGCTTCGATATCATAGAACAGACTGCGCGGCAGTTGGCGGAGGCGGCTTCGCTTCACGTTCAGCTTGGCGTGGTATTTGGCGGCGGAAACATCTGGCGCGGGCGGAGCTCCGGTGAAATGGACCGCAACCGTGCCGATCATATGGGAATGCTCGCAACCGCCATTAACGCCATTGCGATGCAAGATCAGCTGCTGAAATTGGACGTTCCCTGCACGGTGCTTTCAGCTGTTGACATGCCGCGCTTTTGTGAAACCTATACGGCGCGCCTTGCCCAGGATCTTTTAAAGAAGGGCCATGTGCTGTTGTTTGCCTGCGGCACGGGGCACCCGTATTTCAGTACCGATACCGCCGCGGCGCTGCGTGCGGCGGAGATCGGAGCCGAAGCGCTGCTTTTGGCCAAGAATATCGATGCAATTTATTCCGCAGATCCCAAAAAAGATCCGTCCGCCGTGCGCTACACAAAGCTTACTTATCGGCAAGTAATCGAACAGAACCTGCAGGCGACGGATATGACGGCCATTACCCTGTGCAAGGAACAGAACATTCCCATACTTGCTTTTGGCATGAAAGAGGAACAGAGCATTGTCCGTGCAGTACGCGGGGAGAGCATCGGCACACTGATTCATTAAAGGGCTTGTTCAAGGTTTGTTAACGCAAAGAGCATCAGGGAACAATCAAATCAGGGTTGTTTCGCGGGGGATTTTCCAGTAAAATAGGAGCGTACCGGGTAGATAACTCGGCGCTTACGGATGCAAAGGAGGAATTAATATGGCCAACGAAACGATCGAAAACGCAAAAGAGCGTATGGGGAAGACCATTTCCGTCCTCAAGCATGAACTCGCAAGCCTGCGGGCCGGGCGTGCGAATGCACAGGTTTTGGACCGTGTGCTGGTAGATTATTACGGTACGCCTACTCCGATTAACCAGTTGGGCAACATTGCTTCGCCCGAACCCAGGCTGTTGACCATCTCCGTATGGGATACGAAAGCCATTGGCGCGGTAGAAAAGGCCATTCAGAAATCCGACATCGGGATCAACCCTTCAAACGACGGCAAGCTGATCCGCCTTGTGTTCCCGGAACTTACCGAAGAACGCCGCAAAGAGCTTGTGAAAGTCGTGCGCAAAAAGGGTGAGGACGCGAAGGTTGCCATCCGTGCGATCCGCCGCGATACCAACGAGCAGATTAAGAAGCTGCGCAAAGACAGCGAAATCACCGAGGACGATCAGAAGGATCTTGAAGATAAGACGCAAAAAATGACCGACGATATCATAAAGGATATTGAGCGCATTGTTGCGGATAAGGAAAAGGAGATTCTCGAGGTTTGAGCAGCGTTCTTGGCCTTGAGCTAAACTGCGCCGTGGCTCTTCTTGAAAGCGAAGGGTATACGGTGGATACTTTGGAGGTTTCAAGCAAAAAGGGTGTTGCAGGGAATGAATGCCGTGTTCTGAGGGAGCGTGCACTGCCTCTTGAACCGGGTCAACCCAAGCGCATATGTCTGACATACGCCGTTTTTTCTACGGATGTCAGCCAATCATAGTTTTAAGACATATGCAAAGCGCCAGCACCGCTTTGCATTTGTTTCAACTGGTGCTATTCTTAAATAAAGGCCGCGCTTTTATTCGGCGGTGCAGGCGGAACACATTCGCTCGTGCCCCCGCCGCTAAGCGGCGTGTGCCGCAGCCGCGTTACGATACTGTTCTCGCGTTTCAGTTAAAACGAGAGCAGTGTGAATGTATGGCTGGAGCCTAATGCAATACACGCTACGGCATCCATTACACTGCGTTGCTTTATTCAGGAAGGAGTCGCAATGGCATATACGGCCCAGGAGCTTCAGGCATTGGGGCTTGCACAAAATCTGCCCGCGCATGTCGCCATCATTATGGATGGCAACGGCCGGTGGGCGCAGCAGCGCGGGCTGCCCCGTGTTGCGGGACACCGTGCAGGTATGGACCGGCTGCGCGGAATTATTACAATGTCTTCCGATCTTGGGATGACAGCCCTTTCGCTGTATGCCTTTTCTACGGAAAACTGGAAGCGTCCTGCCGATGAAATCGGGGCCTTGTGCACCCTTCTTGTCGAGTATTTCAAAAAAGAAATTGACGCGCTCCATAAAAACCGCGTCTGCATCCGTGCTCTGGGCGAGCTGGCTCCTTTTCCGGAAGCGGTACGCAACGCTGTAACAGAGGCGATGCGCAAAACGCGCAACAATACCGGCCTCAAATTGAACATTGCACTCAATTACGGCGCACAGGATGAGCTTTTGCGCGCCTGTAAAAGCCTTGCGAAAGACGTGGCGCAGGGGGAGCTTCGACCGGAGGATATCGAGCCTGGCCTGCTTGAGAACGCGCTCGATACGAAAGGCCTTCCTCCGGTGGATCTTTTGGTCCGAACGGGCGGGGATCAGCGGCTGTCCAACTTCCTGCTGTATCAGGCCGCTTATGCGGAACTGATGTTTGTGGGCGAGTATTGGCCGGATTTTTCAGATGAACGGTACCTGAATACGCTGCGGGAGTTTTCGCACAGGACGCGCCGGTTCGGCGGGCTGTAAGAAGGAAGGTGGGCGCATGGCAAAGCGCGTTGTCGTTGGTTTGTTGCTTTCCATTTTGGTCATTGCAATGCTGTACTTGGGCAATACAGTGGAGGCGGTTGTCTTTACACTGGGCGCAATTTTAGCGGTGCATGAGCTGGAGCAGGCTATGAAGAAGAACGGCTTTAAGCCGTTTATGGCGCCCGCATATGCGTTTGCAGCGTTATATGCCTTTTTTGCATATCGGCTGACGCTTATCAGCCTGAATATCCTTTGGATGGCCTGTGTGCTGGCCGTTGTCTGCGAACGTATTTTGAACCAAAAGAGAAGGACAGAAGAGACATTCCTTTCCCTTGGCGCGTTTGCCTACCCGTTGCCGCTGTTTGCGGTGATGTTTCTGCTGGCGATCTCTTTTGGGAGCGAACGTGGCATTTCTGCGCTTTTGTTTGCATTTGCCTGTCCGCTGGCAGGCGATACGTTTGCGTTTTTTATCGGAACAGCCTTTGGCAAAAGAAAGCTTTGTCCGGAAATCAGCCCCAAGAAGACGGTGGAAGGCAGCATTGCTTCCGTTTTTGGCAGCATTGCCGGGGCGCTTGCAGTTTATTTTTTACAACCGCTCTGGGGGGTTACCCTGCCGCTTTGGCCGATACTGGTTTTAGGCACCGTTTGCGGATTTTTAGGCCAGATAGGCGATTTATTTGCTTCTGTGATTAAGCGCTGGGCCAATATCAAGGATTTTGGCTCCATTTTTCCGGGACACGGCGGCATGCTGGACCGTGTGGACAGCGTCCTGCTATGTGCGCCCGCCGTATACCTTTGTTTTTACCTTTTGTAAGGAGTTGACACGGGAAGGATCCCGTGTACCGATTGCATGAAGAAAAATGTTGTTGTTTTAGGCAGTACCGGCTCAATCGGCACGCAAACGCTTGATGTATTGAGCGCGCTGCCGGAGCAGTTTACGCTTTTAGCGCTTTCCGCGGCGAAGAACATTTCACTGCTTGCGGAGCAGGCGGCAAAGTTTCTGCCCCAATATGTCGGAATTGCCGAGGAAAAGCTGGCGCACGCATTGAAGGAGCGTCTTCCTGCAGCCTGCAGGATTGAGGCGGGGGAGGGTGTGAATTGCGCGCTTGCCATGCTGCCCGAGGCGGATATTATCGTCATAGGCATCAGCGGCCTGGATGGCTTGCCGCCGCTTCTTTCCGCGCTCAAAGCTGGAAAAACGGTTGCGCTTGCCAACAAGGAAAGCATTGTCTGCGGCAATCCCCTGGTCCAGGAGGCGCTCAGAACATACAATGGCCATATTGTGCCGGTGGACAGCGAGCATTCCGCCATATTCCAGTGCCTGCAAAGCGGAACAATAGAAGAGGTGGAGACGCTCATCCTCACCGCTTCCGGCGGTCCGTTCCGCGGCTTTACGGAAGATCAGCTTAAAAACGTGATGCCGGAGCAGGCGTTAAAGCACCCAATATGGCGCATGGGTTCGAAAATCACGATCGATTGCGCCACGCTCTTCAACAAAGGGCTGGAGGTCATTGAGGCAAGTTTTCTGTATGGTTTACCGAATACTCAAATTTCCGTACTGATTCATCCACAATCTATCGTACATTCTATGGTAGAATACAAGGACGGAGCAACGATTGCGCAGCTTTCCGCGCCTGATATGCGGCTTGCGGTGCAGTACGCCCTCAGTTACCCAAGGAGACTCAACCGTCGTATTCCCAAGCTCGATCTTGCAAAGCTTGGCGCACTGACGTTTGAGGACGGCAACAGCCAGCCAGCCATCCGTCTGGCGCACGCAGCACTAACAGACGGAGAAACGTTGCCTATCGTTTACAATGCGGCCAACGAGGAAGCGGTGGAGTTGTTTGTCTCCCACAAAATCGGGTTTTTGGATATCCGCTATGCGGTGGAGGAAGCGCTTGCCCATGCCCCGCAGGGCAATATCGCTTCGCTTGAGGATGTGCTGGAGGTAGACGCATATGCCCGCGGGTATGTGCGCAGGCTCTTTTAAGCAGGACTTCCTGAAGAAAGGATGACGTTATTTTGGAAATTGTATCGCAGGTTTTGTCAATCTTAGCAGCGCTGCTGCTGTTGAGCATATTTGTCACTGTGCACGAGTACGGGCACTACAAGGCGGGAAGGCTTCTCGGTTTTGGTATCGTGGAGTTTGCCATTGGCATGGGGCCGAAGCTTTGGTGTAAGGAAAAGAACGGCATCCTGTACGCCATCCGCGCGTTCCCCATCGGCGGCATGTGTCGGTTTTATGGGGAAGACGAGGAAATTAAGGACGGCAAAAGCTTCAACGCGCAAAAGGCGTGGAAGCGCTTTCTAGTGATTCTGGCGGGGCCGTTTATGAACATAGTGTTTGCACTTGTGTTCGCGATCGTCGCGCTGACGGCTTATGGGGATTACAGGGCTGCCGTGGCGGAGGTTACGGACACCTCGTCGCCCGCGTACCTTGCGGGAGTCCAGCCGGGGGATGTGCTGTATGCAATCAACGGCAAGGAGATTGCATCTTCCTCTACGCAGGACGCGGTCAATAAAATTGTTGCCGTTGAGGGCAATGAAGCGGTGCTCACCGTAGGGCGCGGCGAAGAAATGCTCGATTTGAAATTAGAGAACATCTACAACGAGGAAGCGGGGCGCAACCTGATTGGCATTACCATCGGCCTTGTGCGCGTTCCGTATACGTTCGCTGAAGCAATCACAGGATCGTTTGCCTATGTTGGATCAATCATTCAAGAGATGGTCGGGTTCTTTCGCAGCATCTTTACCACCGGCGTTCAGCTTGATGATGTTGCGGGGCCGCTCGGTGTGATCAGCGTCATCGGTACCGCAGTGCGCGTTGGGCTTGAAATGGTGCTGCGGCTGTCCGTCATGCTAAGCGTCAATCTTGCGTTTATCAACTTGCTGCCTATTCCCGGACTGGATGGTTCAAGGCTTGCATTTCTGACATTGGAAGGCATTCGGAGAAAACCGGTGCCCGAAAGGGTGGAGGGTACGATCCACCTTATCGGGATGATTCTGCTGTTTGGGCTCATCATACTGCTCACATTTAACGATATTAAGAGAATGTTGGGGGTATAATCCGCCATGGCGAACACACGTCTTGTCATGGTAGGCCCGGTGCCGGTGGGAGCGGGTTCATCCGTTACCATACAGTCCATGACCAATACAGATACGCGGGACGCGGAAGCGACCGCTTCCCAGATTTTAGCACTGGAGCAGGCGGGCTGTGAAATTGTCCGTTCTTCCGTGTACGACATGGCCTGCGCGAAAGCATTCAGGAGCATCAAAGAAAAGATCCATATCCCTTTGGTGGCGGATATCCATTTTGACCACAGGTTGGCCATTGCCGCCGCGGAATATGGCGCGGATAAGCTGCGCATCAATCCGGGCAACATTGGCGGGGAAGCAAAGGTGCGTGAGCTTGTCTCCTGCGCGAAGGCGCATCATGTGCCCATCCGCATCGGCGTGAACGCGGGTTCTTTGGAAAAGGATCTTTTAGAGCGCTACGGCGGCCCAAGACCTGCGGCCATGGTGGAAAGCGCCATGCGGCATATCGCCATGCTCGAGCGGGAGGGATTTTACGATACCATCGTATCCCTCAAAGCATCAAATGTGCCGGATACTGTGCAGGCCTACCGCCTGATGCATGAAAAGGTAGATTATCCGCTGCACATTGGCGTAACGGAAGCGGGATTGGGCGAATACGCGCTTGTAAAATCCGCCATGGGCCTTGGCGCGCTGCTGCTTGACGGCATTGGCGATACACTTCGTGTCTCCCTCACGGGTGACCCTGTGCAGGAAGTGACGGCGGCGCAGCAGATAATAAGCGCCGCGGGTTTGCGCAAAGAAAGGCTTGAAATCATCAGCTGCCCCACATGCGGGCGCTGCGGCGTAAATTTGGAGAACATCGTGCATGTGCTGCGCGAGAGGCTCAGTGAAACAAAGGTTCCGCTTACGGTAGCCGTCATGGGCTGCGCGGTGAATGGCCCGGGGGAAGCCAAAGAGGCGGATATCGGCATTGCCTTTGGCGCGGGCAACGGCGTACTGTTCCAAAAGGGGGAAAAACTCGCATCCGGCACGGCGGAAGAAATGCTGGACCGGCTGGTGCTCGAAGCGAGAAAAATGTCCGAATAGGCTGGTCTTGGTCTTGGTTGGAGGGTAAATTTGAATACGGAATTTGAACAATTGCTGCTGCAGGCCGGGGAATGGGCCGCAGGTTTAACGCTTCAGCAGGCGAACTGGAATCCCGCGACGCAATCTCTGCAAATACAGTTCCATACCGAAATCGCACTGACAAACGAACAGCAGACGGCGCTGCAGTCCATTCTAGCGGCGCACTTTGCACCATGTCATCTGGAGCTTACCATCAGTAGCCCCGCTGTTTTGCGTGCGTCCGATCTTGCAAACGCATCGGTCGGCGCAAAAGAAAAAGGCAAGGAAAAATCCGGCATGGAGGAAGAGCAGCTTCTGTTCGGCAAGCGCATAGCCCGGGCGGAGCTGACCAAAATGGTTGACCTTCGGGAGGATTCCGGCCGCGTGACGGTGGAAGGACGCCTCATCTCCATGGAGAGCAAAAAACTCAAAAACGGCGCGGACAAGCTTCTGATCCTGTTTCATGTCACGGATTATACCAATACCATGCTGTGTAAGGTGTTCGCGTTTGATAAGGCCGGCGCGACCCTTCTGAAGTCCTTGGAAGAGATCCAGGGGGCAGGCGGTTATCTGCGTGTCCGTGGCCAGTGCGAGTATGACAATTTCTCGCGCGAGCTTGTCATACAGGCACAGGACATCATGACGGCACAGGGAAATGTCCGCAAGGATAAGTCTGAACAAAAGCGCGTGGAGCTGCACCTGCATACCCAGATGTCCGCTATGGACGCGCTGACCAGCGTTAAGGACGCGATCAAGACCGCCGCTTCCTGGGGGCACAGCGCTATCGCCATTACCGACCATGGCGTCGTACAGGCATTTCCGGACGCATACAAGGCGGGCGCAAAGAACAAAATCAAGATTCTTTACGGCGTGGAAGGCTACTTAAAGGCGGATACCGCCGTGTTGCCGCTCGACCAAACCTATGTGGTGTTCGACATTGAAACCACAGGGCTAAAAGCCGAGCAGGGCCATATTATCGAAATTGGTGCGGTTAAGGTAAAGGATGGCGTGGTCATCGACCGGTTCAGCACGTTTGTCAATGCCGGCGTCGCCATTCCGCAGAACATTGTCGCGCTTACCGGCATTACGGAGGATATGGTAAAGGACGCGCCGCTCACCCGGGAAGTGCTTACGCAGTTTGCGGCGTTTACGGAGGGCTGTGTACTTGTGGCGCACAATGCTTCCTTTGATGTTGGATTTATCCGCGTCCATGGGCAGCGTTTTTCCATCCCGTTTGATCAGCCGTATGCCGATACGTTAATGCTTTCTCGTTATTTGCTTTGGGGTATCAAAAACCACAAGCTCAATACGGTCTGTGAGCATCTGGGCGTTTCTCTGGAACACCATCACCGCGCGGTAGACGATGCGGAAGCGACGGCAGCGGTATTTTTAAAGCTTGTGGAGCGCATGCAGGGCATGGGCTTGTCGGAAATTCCCGTATATACCCATGACGAAGAGGAAGAAAGCCGTGGAAAGCGCGCGAAGCTCAATCACATCGTCATACTGGCATCCACGCAGGCGGGCATGAAAAATCTCTATCGCCTGGTCAGCCACGCGCATATCGATTTCTTCCACAGCAAGCCGCAAATACCCAAAAGCTTGCTTCGCATGTACCGGGAAGGGCTTCTGCTGGGCTCCGCGTGCGAGCAGGGGGAGCTCTACCAGGTAATCTTGCGCAACAAGCCGGAAGAGGAAATCCTGGAGATTGCGCGCTGGTACGATTATTTTGAGATACAGCCGCTCGGCAACAACGCGTTTATGCTCCGTGAAGGCATGGTGCCTGATGAGGAAGCGCTGCGCGAGATCAACCGTCGTATCGTCAACCTGGGCAAGGAATTGGGAAAACCGGTGGTCGCCACGGGGGACGTCCATTTCCTGGATCCGGAGGACGCGATTTACCGCGCCATATTGCTCAATGAAATGGATTATAAGGATGCGCACCTC
>JAEXTB010000050.1 GCA_023453725.1 Bacillota bacterium
CCCCCCCCCCCCCCCCCCCTTTTTTTTTCCACCCACAACCCGCCAAACGCGATTCCTCTACGTCTCGTGGGCTCGGAGATTGTGTATAAGAGACAGATCGAATGCCATGAAGAAAGAATAAAGAAAACAATCCCCGGTTTCGCCGTAATCCCCGCGCAACCGCCAGCCGTTTTACTGCGCATCTCCAAAAAATCATGTATAATATGGTTGGAGTGCCGTGTTTTTCCCTAATATGCATGCGGTTGCCCAAACGGTGGAGCCTTTGCTCCATACGCTAAAAAGAAAGCAGGTGCTGATAGTTGGAACGACCGAACTGGTATGAATTGAGCATCCACGACGTATGCAAGGAGCTTGGCGCCAGCGCGCAAACCGGGCTGGCATCCAAGGAGGCAAAGCGCCGCCTGGAGGAGTATGGCCCCAACGAGCTGCAGCAGAAAAAGGGCGCAAGCATATTTCAAATGTTTCTTGAACAGCTCAAGGACTACATGGTCATTATCCTCATCATCGCCAGCATTGTATCTATATTGGTCAATGAGGTGACAGATGCCATCGTCATACTCGGCATCGTCATTATCAACGCCGTGCTTGGCGTATTTCAGGAATACCGCGCGGGCAAAGCGCTCGAGGCCTTAAAGCGGATGTCCGCCCCCAACGCCAAGGTGCTGCGCGACGGTGAGCCGGTGACAATCCCCGCGCGCGAGCTGGTACCCGGCGATACGGTCATATTGGAAACCGGGGATTATGTGCCTGCCGATGTGCGCTTAACAAACTCCGTCAACCTGAAGGTGGAGGAAGCCGCGCTCACCGGCGAATCCGTCCCGGTAGAAAAACATTCGGAGGCTGCCCTTCACGGGGACGTCGGCCTGGGCGATCAGATAAACTCCGCATTTATGAGTACGCTTGTTACCTACGGCAGAGGCAGCGGCATTGTCACCTCCACAGGCATGCGTACTGTAATTGGCAAGATTGCGGAAATGATTCAGGAGGAAGAAGCGGAAGATACGCCGCTGCAGAAAAAGCTCTCAAAAATGGGCAAGCTTCTGGGCACTGGCTGCCTTGTCATCTGCGCCATCGTATTCGCAATGGGCCTATTGCGCGGGGAACCGATACTTGAAATGTTCATGACGTCAGTCAGCCTCGCTGTCGCCGCCATACCCGAAGGGCTGCCCGCGGTTGTTACCATCGTGCTGGCGTTGGGCATGCAGCGCATGGCCAAAAAGAACGCCATCATGAAAAAGCTGCACGCCGTAGAAACGCTCGGCAGCACGACCGTCATCTGCTCGGATAAAACCGGCACGCTCACGCAGAACCAGATGACAATCGTAAAAATGTACGTGCCCGGGCTTTCCATAGATGTGCAGGGGGACGGCTACAATCCCGTCGGCGCATTAATGGTAAACGACACGGAACTTGCCCTTGAAAGCGAACCGGCCGTCCGGCGTCTTGTTGACGTCATGGCACTGTGTAACGACGCGCGCCTGGAGCATGTTGTAGAAAACGGATCGGATGAATGGCGCATCATAGGCGACCCGACAGAAGGCGCCATGATTGTGACTGCACACAAGGCCGGCGTCAAGCCGGAGGAGCACAACAAAAAGCAGCCCCGCCTGCAGGAAATCCCGTTTGATTCGCAGCGCAAGTTGATGACCACGTTCCATCAGCTTACAAGCGGCGGATATGCAGCGTTTACAAAGGGCGCGCCGGATATTCTGGTAGAGCGCTGCACGCAGGTTCTGCGCCGGGACGGTACGGTCTCCCCCATGACGGCGGAAGATGTTTCCGCCATATTGAAGGAAAACAAAGCGCTTGCCTCCCAGGCTTACCGCGTGCTGGCAATGGCTTACAAGCCGGTAGATGAAATCCCGGCGCACCCCACGCCGGAGACAGACGAAAAAGGTCTTGTCTTCTGCGGTCTTGTCGGCATGATTGACCCGCCGCGCGTAGAAGCGATAGAGGCCATCAAGGTCTGTAAGTCCGCAGGCATCCGCGTAGTCATGATTACGGGAGACTATAAGGATACGGCAGCCGCAATCGCAAAACAGCTTGGCATCATCAGCTCCGACGATCAGGTCATGGCAGGCGCGGATTTGAATGCCATGGACGATAACCAGCTCAATGAGGTCGCAAAAAACGTCAATGTATATGCCCGCGTTTCACCGGAACATAAAGTCCGCATTGTGCAGGCCGTAAGAAACAACGGCGAGATCGCATCCATGACCGGCGACGGCGTAAACGACGCGCCCGCATTAAAGCGTGCGGACATCGGCGTCGCTATGGGCATCACCGGTACGGACGTCACCAAGGAAAGCGCCGATATGATACTGACGGACGACAACTTCTCCAGTATCGTCCACGCAGTCGAAGAAGGCCGCGTTATCTACAGCAACATCCGGAAATTCGTGTTCTTCCTGATGAGCTGCAACGTGGGTGAAATACTCATCATATTCCTCTCCATGCTGCTGCAGTGGCCCATCCCCCTGCTGCCCATCCATCTGCTGTGGGTAAACCTGCTGACCGACGCGTTCCCCGCTCTGGCTTTGGGCACAGAGAAAAAAGAACCTGGCCTGATGTCCGAACCGCCGCGCAGCCCGAATGAGAGCATCATCAATAAGGATATGCTCATCAACATCGCGGTGCAGAGCGTGGTCATGACAGCTGCGGTATTGGGCGCTTTCTATTACGGCTGGCAGAATTACGGCATTGAAATGGGCCGTACCTATGCGCTCGTCACCCTCATCATCAGCGAGCTGCTGCGCGCCTACACCTGCCGTTCTGAAAAGCACCCGCTCTGGAAGATCGGCGTGTTCAGCAACAAAAACATGAATCTCGCCACCATCGTTTCCCTGGCGCTGCTGGTTGTCATACTGCTGATCCCGGGGTTGCGCGATATCTTTAATGTAGCCACGCTGCATATCCATGATTGGGACTTTGTCATACTCGTAGGGTTCATGCCGCTGTTGTTTGGTGAACTCACCAAGGTCATCAAGAACGCCGTGCGCAAAAAGAAATAGCCTTTGTCCCAAAAGAACCGGCTGACTAACAATATCCATCGCTGGCAAAACAGCCAGCAAAAGAAAGGAGCATGTATGCAATACGAAATTTTTGGAGGCAATCTCCCCGCCGTAACCATCCGTCTTAACGCAAACGAAAGCATTTACACGCAATCCGGCGGAATGTCCTGGATGACCTCCGGTATCCGCATGGAAACCAACATGAAGGGCGGCCTGTTAAAGGGCCTTGGACGCATGCTTGCGGGCGACTCGCTGTTTATGGCGACATATACCGCTGTTGCTCCCAATCAGGAGATCACAATCGCCTCCACGTTCCCCGGCGCAATATTGCCCATCGATCTCACAAGAGGCGACATCATCGCACAGAAAAGCGCGTTTTTATGCGCGGAACCCGGCGTTACGCTCAGCATGCACGTTGTAAAAGGCCTGGGCGCGGGCTTTTTCGGCGGGGAAGGCTTCCTTTTGCAGCGGCTTACCGGCCGGGGACTCGCGTTTTTAGAAATCGACGGCGCGCTTTATGAAAAGACGCTCGCGCCGGGCGAGGAGCTCATTGTGGATACCGGCAATATCGCTGCATATGAAGCGAATGTGCAGTACGAAGTCATGATGATAAAAGGCTTTAAAAACGTCCTTTTTGGCGGAGAAGGGCTCCTTAACACCAAGCTCGTCGGGCCAGGCAGGGTATGGCTGCAAACCATGACGATGCCCGGCTTTGCAGGCAGAATTGTTCCGTTCCTGCCCAGCAAAGGCGACTGAGGCCTTTGTAAAAGCTGAAATACGCTTGGCCACCCGCCCGGCGGGTGGCAAAAAACGGGCGTCCGGAAACCGGACGCCCGTTGATGTTGCAGTGTTGGAGACTATACGCGCAAACGCAGCATGCTCCAGGACAGGGCGGGGAGTGTAAACAAAAGCGTTTTTCCGCTTATTTGTGCGCCAGTATGGGGCCGCGGGCATACCGCCTGACTATCTGCCGTATTTACATCGGTGGGGGCATAGCCGGATAACATGACCCATTCCAGCACTTCTTTACAGCACAGTTCTTCCATTTCCAGAGCACAGGCGATGTCTTCCTGCGGATGCTTGTTGACAAGGAACAGCGCCACGGAATCCTCAGCTTTGTTCAGCACCGCCGCGCAATCAACATAGGGGATCTCTTCGCCCGTCTTACACATATAGGCAGGACAAACCAGCTTTGTAAAAAGCGCCGTACCCCGCCCGTATTGGCAGGCATAATAGAACGGATAATAGGTCGTCTGCAGCCAGACGCGGCCATTGGGCTCGGTCATAATGGGCGCAATGACGTTGACGAGCTGCGCGAGGCAGGCAATTTTGACCACATCCGCGTTGTTGATGAGCGTGATCATCATGCTTCCCGTTACAAGCGCGTCCGCAAAATTGTACGCTTCCTCCTCGATAGGGCGTGCCTTTATCCATTTGGGCGGCTGCGGCTGTTCCATCTCGAAGTGGTACCATACATTCCACTCATCAAACGAAAGATAAATATCCTTGTTTGAGTTCTTTTCCCGCTTGATTTCTGTGCAAATTGCGGCGACCTCTTTGATAAACGCATCCATGCGGACGGAGCTTGCAAGGAAATTCGGCAAATCGCCGTCCTTATTCATATAGTACGTGTGCAGGGAAAGGTAGTCCACATGCTCGTAGGTCTGGCGAAGTACCTCCCGCTCCCACGCGCCGAACGTAGGCATCTCCCGGTAGGAGCTGCCGCATACCACAAGCTCGATTTGAGGATCGAGCCACTTCATCATTTTTGCGGTTTCCGCAGCAATTCGGCCATATTCCGTGGCTGTTTTTGCGCAGATCTGCCACGGGCCGTCCATTTCATTGCCAAGACACCACAGTTTTACGCCATGCGGGCCTGGGTATCCATGCGCAATCCGAAGATCGCTGTAATGGGTGCCGGAAGGAAAGTTGCAGTATTCCAACATGTTTACAGCATCCTGTGCCGTACCCGTGCCCAGATTGACCGCAAGCATTGGGCTTGCCCCTGCGGGTTTTAAAAACTCCATAAACTCGTTGGTGCCGACTTCATTGGGTTCAAGCGCGAACCACGCAAGCTCGGGCCTGACCGGGCGGATCTCTTTTGGCCCTATGCCATCCTCCCAGCGGTAACCGGAAAGGAAATTGCCGCCCGGGTACCGGATGTAGGAAAGATTGAGCGCCGATATGTGGACAAGCACGTCACGCCGAAAGCCGTTTTCATCCGACTGCGGGTGCCCCGGCTCGTATATGCCGGTATACACCGCGCGCCCCATGTGCTCAATAAAGGAGCTGTAAAGCCGATCGTCAATGCAGGCAAGTCGTTTACCGATTGTTCCTAAAACGGTCTCTTTCATTGTGACCCCCCCGCAACGCCGGTGCTTTCCCGTTCGATAACGGTGCACGAAAGCATCAGCTTCTGTCCTTCCGCCGCCTGGCGGCCAGAAAGAATATCCAGCATCATGCGCGTAGCGTTCTGACCGATTTCAAACAGCGGAAGCGCCACCGTACTTAACGTAGGCCTGCAGGCCGTGCTGATTTCCCGGTTATCAAAGCCGATCAGTGCGATATCCCGTCCCACCTGAATGCCATTCTGATTGCAGTATTCAATGACGCCTGTCGCCATCAGGTCGTTCTGGGCAAATATCGCGGTGACACCTGCATTGAGCAGCGGACCGCAGAGGTTGTAGCCCTGGTCACGCTCCCAATCCCCGTATACGGTAAGGCGCGGGTTATACGGAATTCCGTTGGTATAGAGCGCCTCCTGATACCCCAATATGCGGTTTGATGTATGTACGCTCTCCGCAAGCCCCGCGATGACGCCGATGCTGCGGTGGCCTTTGTCTATCAAGAGCTGCGTAGCCTTGTACGCAGCTTTTTGATCGTCATATAAAACGGAAGGAATGGAGGGGTCCGTGCTGTAACAATACGTGTATACAAAAGGAATGCCACGCCGGTTCCGGAGTGGGGCCACCGCATGGCTATGGCAGCCTACATAAATGACGCCATCCACCTGTTTGGAAAGCATGGTATCCACCAGCGTGTTCGCAAGCGTTTCGCTTTCTTCAGCGTTGTGCGGGCGGTTGCCATAGCGCTTGTGAAAGCGCAAATTCCCCAATATATAATGGTAACCGTGCGCCTCACAGTACGCATCAATTCCGTCTACAATCTCCGGCGCATTGAATACAGTAAGATCCTCCGTAATGACGCCCAGCGTACGGCTTTGGCCGTTTTTGAGGCTGCGAGCATTCAGATTGGGGCGGTAATTCAGCTCCTTGGCCGCTGCAAGCACCGCGCCGACCGCAGTCTTGCTTACGCCCTTTTTGCCGTTAAGCACTTTTGAAACCGTAGCAATGGATACCTGAGCCTTTTCCGCAATTTCGCGTATGGTTGCCATATGCGTCCCCTTTCCGCTGCTGTTGTGGCACAAGCATACCATATAAACGTTTACCATTCAACCTGTATTTATCGCAATGCGCCACTGCAGATGCGGCACGTTTATTAGCATTCTTTCGATATCACTAAAATAGTAATGTAAAACGTTTACCATTATTCTATTTTATATAATTCCATGAAATATCATCGAAATTTTCTTTATTTCCGCCAAAAAATCTGCATTTAATTTTTCACAAATCTCTTTACAAGGCAGAAAATGACCGATATATTATAAATACATGGTAAACGTTTAATTCACTTCTTCAAATCTATGAATGGGAGCATGCGGGTATGACAACGCAGTCTTGGGTTCCCGGCCTGAATACCATCAAAATCAAAGACCCATTGTGGAAAAAATATGTGGATATGGTTGCCCGGGTCATTGTCCCTTACCAGTGGGATATTCTTAACGATCGCATTCCGGAGGCGTCTGCATCCCATTGCCTCAATAACTTCCGCATCGCCGCGGGAGATAAGCAGGGCACGCGGCAGGGTGTTGTGTTTCTGGATACGGATATCTATAAATGGCTTGAAACCGTGGCCTACTGCATCGAAAACGGCACGGGCACAGAG
>JAEXTB010000169.1 GCA_023453725.1 Bacillota bacterium
GGACAGGCATTACCGACCCGTTGCGGCAGGGCGCGCAAAGCGCATCTGGGCAGGTGCTCTGCGTGATCCGCGCCATAACGGGGCCGGATGATGAAAAGGTAAGGGGCGCTTTGGTCATCGAGCTGGAGCAGAACACATTCAGCAGCCTGATATTCAGCAACAATGGTATCTGGGAGCGCCAGTATACCGTGATTGCCGATAAACAGGGTGAGGTCATCTGCAGCAATATCAAAATGGATACAAGCTGGCTCAACGCCATTGAACAGCGCTTTGAAAAGGGAGAGCGCGCGTTCATGCTGTATTGGATGGGCAAGCAGTACTATGTCTGTGGCCAGTACAACGGCGTGACCGGGTGGAAGACCTATTCGCTCATTGCCGAAGAGAATATATTCCGGGAATCCGGCGTGCTCCAAAAGGAAATACTCCTTTCGGTGGCGGTAAGCACGCTTTGGATGTCGGTGGTGATTGCCCTATTGGCGTACGCCGTCACGCAGCCCATCAACCGGCTTTCGGAAGCCATGCGCAGCGCACAGGAACAGAATTTTGATATCAAGCTTCCCAACCGCAGGAAGGACGAAATCGGCAGGCTGACAGAGTCGTTCAATGACATGATCGGCAGGATCAATACGCTGGTCAACGAAGTGTATCAGGGAAAGCTTGCGCAGAAGAACGCGGAAATTAAGGCTTTGCAGGCGCAGATCAACCCACATTTTCTCTACAATACGCTTGACTCAATCAACTGGATGCTCCTTGACAGGGGGGAGAAGGAGATCAGCGATATTGTCATTTCTCTGGGCAGCCTGATGCGCTATTGCATCGATACCAAAGCGCCGCTGGTGACGCTAAAAGAGGAATTTGAATATGTCGCCTGTTATCTGCGCATTCAGAAGAACAGGCTGGAGGAACGTCTTTGCTATGAGCTGGATCTGCCCGAATGCTTAGGCATGGTGCGCGTCCCCAAATTTATACTACAGCCTCTGGTAGAGAACGCGATACTCCACGGCATAGAGCCGCAACAGAAGCAGGGGACCATCCGCATCGCCGCCGCGGATGGGGGAGAACATGTCAGCATCGCCGTAGAGGACAATGGCCCGGGCATCCCCCCAGAGGCACTAAAGGCACTCGAAATTCCTGAGGATATGGAAGCAGAGCAGCACGGTATCGGGCTATATAATGTGGACAAGCGCCTGAGGCTTTATTTTGGAGAGGCACACAGGCTGAAAGTAAAAAACTCGCCGCATGGCGCCAGCATTACATTATCCATCCCCAAGATAAGCCCGGAGGAAAGCGTATGAATATTGTAATCGTGGATGACGAACCCAAAATCGCACGCGGCCTGCTCAAACTCCTAAGCCAGCAGGAAGACTATAAGGCGGTGGGCATATTCTGCGACGCTGCGCAAGCGCTTGCTTTCGTGGAGAAAAACGCCGTGGACGCGGTCATTACGGATATCCGTATGCCCGGCATTTCCGGTCTTGAGTTAATCAAGCGCATCCGGGCGATTAACGAAAACTTGCCCATTATTATATTAAGCGGATACGGCGACTTTGCCTACGCACAGAAGGCAATAGAGTTGGGGGTCGCCCGCTACCTGTTAAAGCCCACCGACCCATCCGAACTCATAAAAGCGCTTGAAGCCATCCGGGGGGACACCACCTGTATACAAAAGAGTGAGGCGGAAGAACCCGTACGCATACAAAACCTGCTTGTAAGAAAATCCGTGCAATATATTCAGGGGAATTATGCAAAACAGATCACACTCAAGCGCATGGCGGAAGAATTGTACGTATCGCCCAACTACCTGTGCGAGCTTTTTAAACGCCATACCGGCAAGAATGTGATGGAGTATCTTTCGGATTACCGGCTGCATGAAGCGGAAACCTATCTGCGGCAAATTGCTTGCAAAGTTTCGGATGTTTCAAAGCTGGTCGGTTATAAGGACGCGAAATATTTCAGTACGGCATTCAAAAAAAAGTATGGAATCACCCCGCTCGAATACCGCAACCAGATTTGCTCGAAGCAAGAGCAGGATGTCTGAAAATCTGCATGATGCTATCGATCATCCTGCAGAATTCATAATTTATTGGATAAAATCGTAATGCTTTCTCCTTTTATTCCAGCGGGAACAATTCTATAATTCTTCTTAAGAGCGCGTTCTTATCTTGCGTACTTCCTGTTCAGCCTTCGGATGGTACGCAATCCAAGTCAGGCCCCAATGCAAACAATTTTACAAGCAAATAAGGAGGCAACCTATGAAGAAGAAGAGTGGAATCCTTGCTCTGCTGCTTGTAGCAGTCATTGCTCTTTCCAGCTTTGCGTTTGCCGGTTGCAGCGCAAATGCCGCCCCCTCTGCACAGGCCAACGGAGCGGCGAAAGGTGCCGCAGACTATAAGATCGTTTTGATATTGCCCGGCCCCATCAACGATCAGAGTTGGAACGCGACAAACTACGCCGGTCTGCAAGCTTGCAACACCAAGCTTGGTACCAAGATCGAATATGTTGAAAATGTACAGTCTGCCGACTTTGAAAGCACCTTCCGCGAGTATGCCGAGAGGAAGTACAACCTGATTATGGCCGCGGGCTCCCAGTTTGACGAAGCCGCCGCCGCCGTAGCTGGCAACTACCCGGACACCACGTTCTGCGTCGTTAACGGCTCCAAAGCGGATGGCAAGAATATCGCGCCCATATTCCCCAAGGAGTATGAAGCAAGCTATATCGCTTCCATCATCGCGGGTTATGTGAGCACAAACGGCAACTTTGCCACCATCGGCGGCTTCCCCAACGAGCCCATGGAGCACTTGCTGGACGTCTATGAAAAGAATGCAACCACCATTGCCGAACAACGCGGCATCTCCGGCGCAAAAGCGACCCGCGCCTATGCCAACAGCTGGGATGACGTGGCGCTTGGCAAGCAGATGGCCGAGCAGATGATCGACAACGGCGCTGACACGTTGTTTGTATACGCCAACCAGGTCGGCTTAGGCTCCATCGAAGCTGCCAAGGCCAAGGGCGCGAAGTTCATCGGCTTCTCCAGCGATCAGAACAGCATCGACCCGAACACGGTCGTCGCTTCCGTCAAGTTTGATTTTGAAACATTCTATGTCTGGGCAGTGCAGCAGTATATGGACGGCAAGCTTTCCGGCAACATGGTACATGAGGCCGGTATCAAGGAAAACATATTCGTCCCCGTCTATACCGATAACATTTCCCAGGAGATCAAGGACGCCGTTGACGCAGGAATCAAGGATTTCAACGACGGCAAGGTCGATCTCAAGGCCATGTTCGCGAAATAACATTTGATACATAGCCCGTTATGAAAATGGCGCCCCTTCGGGGGCTCCATTTTATAATGGGAGTTTAAACAGGAGGTCATCGGCAATGACGCCATTTTTTGAACTGCGCGGCATTACCAAATGCTTCGCAAGGGTAGTTGCCAATAAGGACGTTTCGTTTTCCATCAATCGCGGGGAAGTGTTGGCGCTTCTGGGGGAAAACGGGGCGGGCAAAAGTACCGTCATGAAGATATTGTACGGCCTGTACCGCGCGGATTGCGGCCATATCCTCATGGATGGAAAAGAGCGGCAGATTCACTCGCCCAAAGACGCGATGGAGCTTGGCGTATCCATGATACAGCAGCATTTCTCGCTGGTTCCGGCACATACGGTGACGGAGAACATCATACTTGGGAACGTACACGGAAAAATTAATTACGCCAAATGCCGCGATAATGTGCTGCAGTTAAGCCGTCAATACGGCTTTGACTTGCCTGTTGACGAAAAGGTACAAAACCTTGCCGTTGGCGTGCAGCAAAAGGTGGAAATCGTAAAGGCGCTCTATCTCAAGGCGAACCTGCTCATTATGGATGAGCCTACCGCGGTACTTACTCCGCAGGAATCCGACAAGCTGATGGAATTCGTAAAGGAATTTACCCGCAACGGGAATTCCGTAATATTTATTACCCACAAGCTTAAGGAGGTTATGGCGGTGGCCGACCGTATCGTCGTCATGCGCAACGG
>JAEXTB010000246.1 GCA_023453725.1 Bacillota bacterium
CCCGTAAAACGCCTGCGGGTGTAGGAAATACGGATGCTGCCGCGTTTCATCCGCCCACGCGCTCAGCTGCTTTTCAAAAAAGTTTTGGCAGTCCAGCTCGGCTTTTGAACCGGCGCTGCGGCTTTTGAATTTGCTGCAAACGGTAAAAATGCCGTCCTTAATATAGGAAATCGTTTCTTGTCTCTTATCCATGCGTCTAGGTCCCATCTTACTTAAGTGCCATTAGCTTTCTCTTGCGTTGCAAGAAATAGTGTCTGGATTGCGAAACGCACAGGTAAAAATGCAAGGCAGAAAAGGATGGGTTTGCCATCCATCCCACAAAAAAATCTCCAGCGCAGATGCGCTGGAGATTTGATCCATTCGTTGGGTGATATGTCTGATTTTTTCAACGGGTGAAATAATGAAAGGAAGCCCACACTTAGGTCGGGTTTCCCAACGCGAGAAGCTCCGCCTGATCCCGCCGGGGCAGCTTGCTTATGGCACGTTGGTAGGAGTGGTCGATCATTTGCAATACCGTTGCATCATCCACATCCCGGTTCAAATACACCGTGTTCATGTAGGGCTTGAGCTGTCTTGGGCAATGGTAGCCCGGAACTACCGTATCCGGATATTGGGCGCGGTAAAGTTCGGCCAGCATGGGTTCGCAGGAAAGCGTGATTTTATGGTTCTCCGGGTGCGGGTAGAGCTGCAAAAACAGCCTGCCGCGCACCTTATAACATACCGGAATTTCCCCGAACGGGAAATCCTCGTAAGCACCGGGCTTGTTGAAACAATAGCGCGTAATTTCAGAATTTGTCATGCTGTATCGCCCCCCGTTCCATTATATCAAACACGCAAAGCGGCTGCATACCGTCCACTTGCGCCGTTTCTTGACAGAACAGGGATTATGAGATATGTTGAACTTGCATTGTCGCAGGACTGAATTCTTGATAAAGGATATAACCGATCATACCGGAATGATAAAAATACGAAGCAATTCACAGCCCCTATTGAAAAGAGGCAGGAACAACATGATTAAGTGGGCTTTTCGAACGCTGGCGGTCATTTTGGTGGTGCTTGCAGCCTTGTTTGTGCACCTGATGATTTCGGCTGTGCAGCGTACGGAGTCGGCTCCTGATCAGGAATACGATTACCACATCCAGATTGCCGTACAGGAAACGGAGGAGTATTTCTGGCAGCTCTTCCGGCAGGGCGCGCAGCAGGCGGGGGAGGAGCTAAGCGCCTATATTGAATTTGTGCCCGTACTGCCACGTGACCCGGACGCGCTGCGCGTGATGGTGGAGCAGGGGGTCAACGCAAAGGTGGACGCGCTTGCCCTGCAGGCGGTGGATGTCAACGAAACGGCGGATATCGTATCCTATGCGCTCAAGCGGGAAATTCCCGTTCTTACCTATGAAAGCGATACATTCACCATACCCGGCGTTCCCATGGTCAGCTCCAACAGCTACACCACCGGCATGCTGGCGGGGGAGATGGCGGCAAAGGCCGTGGGCGATAACGCGCGCGCCATTGTCATACTGGGCAACCCCGGCGCGCAGGCGGAGGCGCAGACGCAGAATTTAATCATACAGGGTATTATGGAAGGCAGCGCCAAGGCGCAGGGATTTACCATCAAAAGCGCGTATGTGCTGCAGACAGAGCTGTTTGAAGCGGAGGATCTCAGGCATACGCTGTTTTCACGCGCGGCGGATATCAATGTGATACTCTGCATGGATGAGCGCAGCACCCCGGCCATTGCGCAGATGCTGGTGGATGAAAACCGCGTGGGCGATATCTCCATTATTGGCTACGGAGTTATGCCCCAGACACTTGATTATATCGAACGGGGGGTCATTTACGGCTCTGTCTGCCCGGACGCACATGACATCGGCTACTATACGGTAAAGAGCCTGGTGGACAGCCTCAACGGCCGCCAGGTAAGCGACAGCTTCAACCCGGATGTGGAGATTGTTGACCGCAGGAATATAGAGGAGTACCGCAGCTAGTATGCCGGAAAGCGGAAGTTCGGGAGGCAAGGCCTCCCGCATGGAAAAAAACGCGTCGTTTCGCACAAAGCTATTGTCCTTCTTTTTGCTGGCCATGCTTGTGCTGTTTATGGTGGGCCTTTATAACGCCGTATCCTCGCGCATGATGCTACAGGATATGGACCGGCTGCTGCGCCGTTCCGCAGAACTCACCGCCATATACGACCAGATCAACGATATCCAGAATGATCTGGAAAGCTATCTTTCCACCCGCAGTTCCGATGTGCTCCAGCAGTTTTATTCCCGCAGCAACGCGCTGGCCAACAGCAGCGCGGCGCTCAATGGCAGCGCGGATTATACCGCGCGCGGCATCAAGCTCAAAAACCTGAGCGAAATGCTTACCCACTATCTTTCTACGCTGGACAGCACCGTCATTGCAAAGCGCAATGAAAACGTGCAGGCTTACGCCGCAGGATACGCGGCGGCGGAAAAGGAACACGGTTATATCGGCAGCTATATTCAGCAGATCATGCGGGACGATTTGACGGACAGCGCCGAAAAATACGCCGCGCTGCAAAATGAAATCCGCATGAACACCATGATCAATTATGTGCTGATGGCGGTGACCGTCGTGCTCGTCATGGGCGGCGCGTTTGTGTTCAGCATTGAGCTTACAAAGCCCATCTCAAAACTTGCTTCCTATGCAAAGGCGGTTTCCGAGGGCGAGTTTGAAGTAGAGGTGGAGGAAGACAACAGCAGCCGCGAAGTCAATATCCTGTTCCAGACGTTCCGCATGATGATCGGCAGCATCCGCACCTATGTGAGCGAGCTCAAGGAAAAAGGACGGCTGGAGCAGACGCTCGCAGAAGAACAGATCAATTCCCTGCAGATGAAAAATTCGCTGCATGAGGCCGAGCTGCTGGCCTTACAATACCAGATGAACCCGCACTTTATATTCAACACCATCAACATCGGTGCGAAAATCGCCATGATGCAGGGGGACGGCGTTACCTGCGAGTATCTCGAGAACGCGGCGGAGGTGTTCCGCTATAACCTACGCGGGCTTGATTACAACGCGACACTGCAGGAGGAAATTGAAAACGTCACGGCGTAAGCAAACCTCCTTTCCACACGTTTTGGCAACCGCGCCACGTTCCAGATCAGCGTGCCCAAAGAGGAACGTATTCTTTCGTTCCGCCTGCCGCGCATGACGCTGCAGCCGCTCATTGAAAATGCGTTTATCCACGGGGTAAGCAAGCTTGAAGGCGGCGGCATCATTGGGCTTACCGCCAACTGGAATGGCGACAGGCTCTACATTACCGTATCCAATATGGGGGAGGCCATCGCAGAAGACCGGATTGAGCGGATATTGAGCGGCGAGCCGGGGAGCACGCCGGACCCGAGCCGGAAGGGCCACACCACCGGCATCGGCATTGACAACGTATTAAAACGCCTGCGCATGTTCTTTGAGCTGGAGGATGTCATGAGCATCATCTGCGGCGGCGGGCGTACCAATATCATATTGAAGCTGCCCATCCGTGCGGCACATGAGGACGGAGGAAACGAGTAAGTGTTCAGGGTAATGGTAGTGGACGACGAACCCATTGCTGCGCAATCCGTTGTCTACATGATTGAAAAAAACTTTTCGGATGTGGAAAACGCGGCGGTCTGCTCCTCCGGCAAGGAGGCCATCGAAAAAGCGGCGCTGCTGCATCCGGATATTGTGATTATGGATATCGATATGCCCGGCATCAATGGCCTTGCCGCCATGCGGCAAATCCAGGAAGCGGGCGTCAGCACCGCGTTTATCGTGGTAACGGCGTTTGATTATTTTGATTACGCCGTGGAGGCGATGGCGCTGGGCGTTGTGGAGTATCTCGTCAAGCCGGTCAAGGAGACAAAGCTTGTCGGGGCATTGAGCTGTGTGCTCGAAGGGCTGCGGCAAAAGCGCAACGAGCGCATGCGGGTGCTCGAGCAGCAGGAGCGGCTGGAAATGGCGATCCCCATGCTGGAGGAAGGGTTCCACAATGCGCTGCGCCTCTCACAGGACAGCGGGGAGGACCTGGTCAAGTACTGTAAACTATTAGGCTTCCGCAACATGGGCGGGTTTGTGCTGGTGGCGGAGTTTTTAGACGCGGCGGGTGACGCCGCGGAACCGGAAAAGCGGCGGGACGCTGTCAATAACCTGATGAAACGGGCAGGAAACTGCATTGTTGGCCCATGGCGGCACGGCCGTATCGCCGCTTACTATTTTGACGATACGGAGCAGGATGCTTCGGGGCAAAAGGACAACTCCATCCGCATTGCGCAGACCATACTAAGAGGCTTGCGGCAGGAGCACGGGCTGGTGCTCATCGGCATCGGGCGGCACTATGAATCCGTAGTCGAAGCAAGGCGCTCTTATCAGCAGGCCCGGCGTGCGCTGCAGATCGCGGCAGGGGAGGGCGTCAACAAAAACCTAGTGCTGCATGTGGATGATGTGGTGGAAAACAACCTCAAACACCCCATGCATGCCCGGCAGCAGCTCGAAGAAGAGCTGTTTGCCCGCGTGGAGGAGAACGACAACCATGCCATGCAGGCGACACTCGAGCGCCTGTTCCAGCGCGTACAGCGGGAGGCCGCAACACTCCCCGCGCTGCGGGACAATATGACCGACCTCGTATTGAACTTTGGGCGGCGCTACAACATTCCGGTGGAGGAATGCCGCACAACGCTTGGCGAACTTGCGCAGGCGGAGGATGAAGAACGCCTGTTTTTCCTGATGCGGGAATACATGGAGCATTCTTTGGCTGCGATTGAGGGCGCGCGTAAAAGCGCCATCAAAAGCATCATAGACAAAGCCAACCGCTATATCCGCGCCCATTATGCCGAGCAGCTCTCCTTAGACGATGTGGCGCGTGAGGTGAACCTAAGTAGCTTTTACTTCAGCCGCCTGTACAAGCGGGAAACCGGCGTGAATTTTTCGGACAAGCTTGCCCAGGTGCGTATTGAACGCGCCAAGGAGCTATTAAACAGGGAGGACCTTTCCGTCAAAGAAATCGCCTACCTGGTAGGATACCAAGAGCCCAATTATTTTTCGCGCATATTCAAAAAGATCACGGGACGCACTGCAAGCGAGTTTAAAAAGGAATCATAAGCCGTGCAATGGGAATCAACGTTGGAGGAAGGAGGAGGAACGATGAGGCAGTTTTATAAGATCATGTGCCTGGCGCTCGCGCTGCTATGCGCGCTCAGTGCTGGCGGGTGCAGCAACAAGACAGAACCCGTCAAGGACACGGATGCGGACAAGGGCATCGTCATTGGGTTTTCCATGGCGACGCTTTTGGAGGACCGCTGGATCAGGGACCGGGACATCTTCCTTGCAAAGGCCAAGCAGGAAGGTGTTGAAGTCATCGTCAAAAACGCAAACAAAGATTCCGATCTCCAGTATGAACAGGTATTGGAAATGCTCAAGCAGGGAATTGACGTGCTGGTTCTTGCCCCGAACGACAGCAAAAAGGAGGTCCGCTGCGTGGAGGCTGCCAAGCAGCAGGGCGTGCCTGTCATTTCCTATGACCGGCTGGTGGAGGGCGCTGACGTGGATGTCTACGTTTCGTTCGACCACAACCAGGTGGGCGTGCTGATGGGGGAGGCGCTCTTGGAGCGCGTACCCACCGGCGGCTATGTCGTCATCAACGGCTCGCCCAACGATTACAATTCCACCATGATTCGCGAAGGGCTGATGAGCGTGCTCGACTCGCATATTGAAAACTCCGAGATCGGCTTATTAGCGGAAACCTGGGTGGACGGCTGGGTGCGGGAGACCGCATACTCCTTTGCGCAGGATACGTTAAGAAAGCAGGGGGAAGAGATTGACGCCATCGTCTGCGGTAACGACTCGCTTGCCTGGGGTGTCATCGATGCGCTTTCAGAAGTGCAGCGCACCGGCGAGGTCGCGGTCGTGGGCATGGATGCGGATCTTGTGGCCTGCCGCCGTATTGTGCAGGGACAGCAGCTGATGACGGTATATAAGCCCATACGGGATCTGGTGGAAGCCACGCTGGAGGTTGCGGGCAAGCTTGTGCGCAAGGAACCCGTAGAGGCAGAACGCACCATCAACAATGGCACTTACGATGTTCCGTTCATCGCCATCGGCGTTGAGGCGGTCACCAGAGGGAACATGGAGGAAACCGTCATTGCGGACGGCTTTCATTTGCGGGAAGAAATCTACCGCAGCGAGTAGTCAGGCTTAAAAAGAGGCGGGGAAAACCCCCGCCTCTTTTTTTAGAATATAATATGTTCCGTGTCGGATACATCCGCAAACAACGACAGGACGTTGTTGTGATGCGCGATGATCTGCTCTGCGGAAAGCTGCGCTGTAGGAAACGTACTGTGCGCATCCCGTGCAAGCGTGGCCTTGTAACCATGCGCAAATGCGCTTCTGCACGTGGTGTCTACGCAGTATTCCGTCTGCACACCGCAGATAATAAGGCGGGAGATATCCTGTTCCTTTAGCAGTGCATCCAGCCCTGTCTGGTAAAACGCATCCGCGTGGTATTTCAGAAGCACGCGTTCGTCAGGCAGAGGTTTCAGCGCAGGATGCACCTGCCAAAGCGGCTGGCCCTCTGCGCGCAGGGAGCCTTCCGGCTCCGTATACATAATATAAATGACAGGTACATCCTTTTTACGCGCTTGCGCAATCAGCGCGAATGCGTTTTGAATGAGCACTTCTGCGTTCCATAGCGCAGGGCCGCCATACTCCTTCCATACAAAAGGCATGCATTGCATATCAATTACAAGCAGCGCCGTCTTCATACGTCACTCCTGGCCGGGTTCCGCGCGTTTGCCATAGAAGGTATATCCTTCGGCCTGCAGCTTTTCTTCCCAAATCATTTGCAAAAGCGTAAGTTCGTCTTTGTAATCTGTTTTTGTCTCATCCTTGTCATAGGGCAGCGTCTCCAATATTTCCATTGTAAACGCCCCAGCGCCAAGCGTGTTGTACGCCTCCTGCAGCCCACGGTAGGGGTGGGAGTTGGAATTTAACCGCGCTTTCGCGCCGTTCATCACGCCCCTTAAGTCCTGTGTTGTTTGTAAATAACACCGTTTCTTTATAAGACAGCGGACGATGAATATGCCCATCTCGGGTTTTGTCAGCTTGTATTGCTGCTTTAATTCTCTTTTTCGATCCATATCATTCACCCGTCTCCCTGTTTTCGTTCACCCAGTAGCGGCTGCCGTCCGCCACGCGTTCCATCATGCCATAGTCAATCAACAGCCTTCTTAAAATAAAGTAATCCCCGAATGTGTGCCAGGAGTCAATGATTGCGTTGACTTCTTTTTCTGTATATATCCGTCCGGTCTCAAATTTCCCGGTAAGGTACTCTAAAACCGGTATTTTGGTGCGGTTGGGGACCGGCAGTTGCTTGATCTTGCCGTCAGCATCCAGAAATACCGCAATGCTTGTGGTTGCCATGAAATCACCTTCTCTAATGATCTAGTAAATTAGTAATTTACTAAATGATAATAGGTGAATTTTGCGGTCTTGTCAACCTATTTTTGGTGGAGGAGTGAGATTTTCGTGCCAGGGAGCATCAGAACAGCAAAATATTGCTCAAAAATTTCCAATTGAGCAATATCGGATAGCGCGCAGACGGAGAACAAATGGTGAGACAAGATAATGACACAACAGCGCAACTGCATGCATTGAAGCACAAGGGCATGCAAACTATGCTAGATATGTACCTGTCTCGGGCGGTGCAATGATGCATTCACGCCGCCCGCGAAAAGAACAAATCTTGAAAGGTGGTAACAGTCAATGAAGAAAAGTATCGTACTTCTGCTCGTTGTGATCATGAGCGTTAGCATGCTGTTTGGTTGTGCAACCCAGCCTGCTACGCCCGCGCCCGAATCTCCGGCCGCAGAAGCCCCCGCGGCAACCGAAGCGCCCGCCCCCGCCGAAGAACCCGCAGACACCGTGGATGTAGGCGTTGTTCTCCCCACGAAGGATGAACCCCGCTGGCTGCAGGATGAAGCGAGCTTCCGCTCCGTCATCGGCGCAACCGATTACACCGTAGAGGTTCTCTTCAGCCAGGGCTCTTCCGCAACGGAAAAGACCAACGTTGAAACCCTCATCAGCAAGGGCATCAAGGCCCTCATCATCTGCCCGCAGGATGCCACCGCAGCAGCCGCAACGGTGGAAGCCGCCAAGGCAGCAGGTGTGACCGTTATCTCCTATGACCGCCTCATCACCGAGACGGATAAGCTTGATTACTATGTCACGTTCGACAGCATCGCGGTCGGCGAGGCGATGGGCCAGTACCTCTTGGACAACGCCAGCGGCACGGGCCTGCCCCTCTACCTGTATGCAGGCGCTGCGACGGACAACAACGCGTTCCTGTTCTTTGAAGGCGCATGGAACAAGCTGCAGCCCAAGATCGCGGACGGCACGTTTGTGATCAAGAACTCCTCCGAGGCTGTTGCCCTGCAGGATAAGGCAACCCTGACCCGTGACGAAATGAGCAAGATCATCGGCCAGGTCACCACCAACTGGGACTTCAATGAAGCCAAGTCCAAGGCCGAAGCGCACCTCACCGCCGCTGCCGCTGCAGATAAGGGCCAGGTCTTCATTCTGGCGCCCAACGACGGTACCGCCCGTTCCATCGCGGACGTGTTTGCGGCCGATAAGGACGTCACCGGCTACTTCATCACCGGCCAGGATGCCGAGCAGGCTTCCGTGCAGTACATCATCGATGGCAAGCAGTCCATGACGGTGTTCAAGGATACCCGTACCTTAGCGAAGGACGCGATGGATATGGCGATTGCCGTAATCAGCGGCCAGACCCCCGCTACGGACGCTTCCTACAACAACCTCGTTAAGGACATTCCTGCAAAGCAGACCCCCGTCGTCGTTGTAACCAAGGACAACGTCAAAGCCGCGCTGGTTGACACCGGCTACTATGATGCTTCCAAGTTCACCGGCCTCAACTAAGCTTCATTCGTAACCTCCATAAACAACACTCTGACCGGCTCATGCCATGGGCCGGTCAGGGTGTTGAAATCAGGAAAATCGTTTATTTGCCATATGCCTCATAGTGCGGTATTTCTTTTAGCAGCCTGAAACTAACAGCCCACCCGTTAGCCGACACACCCCCTATTTCTATTTGCAGCCTGTGCGGGGATGTGCGCGAACTTCATTGAAACGTTTATCATGCAGCCTCTGCATGTT
>JAEXTB010000182.1 GCA_023453725.1 Bacillota bacterium
CGACAAACGGCAAACCCGTCGAAAGGCGGCGACGCAAAGCTAAAGGGCCTGAAATGGCAGCCAGCTACCGAAAGGGGTATTTTTATGAGGAAGGGATTCCAAAGCACCGCGTTACTGTTAACCGTAGCGCTCATCGTATCTCTGATCCTGCCGGTCACCGCATTGGCGGCGCCCGCGACGTTCGATCTTTCCAACGTATCTGCAGGGTACATCACGGTTTATTATCAATCGAATTCCGGAAAACTGCTTAAGGTTGGCATGCGGGACGATAGCACCCGTATGATCCAATATTACGACTATGTTTCCGGCACCAAGGAGAGCTTCCCGCTTCCGGCCGGTGCGCAGAACGTATCTGCTTTGCTCTACGAAAACATCGAAGCAAACTCATACCGCAAGTTGGAGGATGTCACTTTCTCCAATCCTTCTGCGGCGGCTGCCGTACAGCCGATCCCGGCGGGGGGGGACAGTTCCACCGGTTCCGGAACAACGCAGAACCTTCCTTCCAGCGTAACCAAGTATTTGTCCAGCGTCACGGAAATTTCTTTCCGGGCAGGTGACAGCGTATCCAACAAGGCCGCGGAGCTCGTAGCGGGAAAGAAGACGACACAGGCCAAGGCGATGGCGATCTACAGCTACATCGTCAAGAACTTCTCGTATGATTACGACCTTTATTATGCTGTCCTCGACGGCAGGGTCACGCGCTACACGCCCAACCCGACTTCCATTCTCAAAGCAAAAGAAGGCATCTGCTACGATATCGCCTCGCTGTACGCGGCCATGTGCCGGAGCGTGGGTATACCCACCAAGATGATTAAGGGCAACAGCAAACCGGCAGGCGGCTACCATGCATGGAACAGCGTGTATGACGAAACAAGCGGAGAGTGGATCTCCATGGATCTCACGTTGGACATGACGGCCCGCCGCGGTGGCGCAACAAAGTGGAAGACAATCGGCAGCGGCTATTCTGCATCCAGCGCCGTATAACAATTGAACCGACGGCCGCATCCTAAAAACGGGTGCGGCCATTTTTTTGTAAAAAGAGAGAAGGGAGTTCATTTTGTAATGGGGTATTGGTGCGATGGAGAATAACGGCGAAAGGGCGACGATAGGCGGAAGAAGTCAGCACAAAAGGGCGCAAAAAAACTGCTGAAGCGGTTAGACTGCAGCAGTTTTGTTGTTTGTAATCACCGTTTAACCGCGCGCTGGCGGATCAAAAGGGGATTAACGGGTTACCGGCGCGACTGGAAGCAAGCGCTGCAATACACCGGCCTGTCGTTCTTGGGAACGAACGGGATCTTGGTGGGTGCGCCGCACTGTGCGCAAACGGTATCGTACATTTCACGCTCGCCGCTGCGCTGGCTCTTCCTAGAATTGCGGCAGTCCCTGCAGCGCGCGGGCTCGTTCTGGAAGCCCTTTTCCGCATAAAATTCCTGCTCGCCGGCTGTGAATACGAAAGGTGCGCCACAGTCCTTGCATACCAATTCTTTGTCCTGGAACATGATGTTGTAATCCCCTTTGTTATGGATTTTTATTTAGTCCTAAACTTCGGCTGACCTGGTCTTTTCCCCCACACACGCCAACAGGAAGGTTCGCTCATAGCCGGGTATGGCTCCCACTACTGCTTCTCTCAGGATTCAGTTTGATTGGTTTTGCTTCATAGATCTCCCTTGACTGATCGGACAAGATGTGATTCTTTTTGCTGAACCGTTTCAAATTGTATTCCTGGTTGGGCTTACATCTAGGCCGCACCATGCTCACCGGCAATTTTACCGGCTTACGTGGATCGTTTTGCCTGCGACTGGCTTCGACTTTCAACCACAGACCCGAAATTCAGGTACCTCCATCATTATACATGCGGGTTTTCAAATGTGCAACAAGTTTTTTAACAATTTTTTGTTATATGGGTTGTATGGTGGTAAAAGCGACAATATGCCGCAAGAAAATAATCTGTGGTATACTTATAGTAAGGATGTTTTGATTGGGGGAGGACAAGCCGTTGAAGCTGATTTCATGGAACGTAAATGGGCTGCGCGCATGCCTGAACAAGGGGTTTCTTTCCTTTGTGGAAAGTGCAGAAGCTGATATTATTGCGCTACAGGAAACAAAAATGCAGCAGGGGCAGGCCGAATTCGATATGCCCGGATATCTGGAATATTGGAACAGCGCCGAAAAGAAAGGCTATTCCGGTACGGCTGTGTTTGCAAAAACAACGCCGACTTCGGTGACGACAGGCATTGGTATAGCGGAACACGATACGGAAGGCCGTGTTCTTACTTTAGAATTTGAACAGTTCTATTTTGTGAACTGTTACACGCCCAACTCCCAAAGGGAACTTGCGCGGCTTTCTTACCGCATGGGGTGGGAAGAGGCGTTTTTAGGCTACCTGAAAATGCTGGACGAAAAAAAGCCCGTGATTCTCTGTGGGGATCTGAATGTTGCGCATCAGGAGATCGATATTAAGAACCCCAAGTCTAACCGCATGAGCGCCGGTTTTACGGATGAGGAACGCGCAAAGATGACAACGCTTCTTTCTTCGGGGTTTGTGGACACGTTCAGGCGGCTGTATCCGGAGGTCACGGGCGCTTACAGCTGGTGGAGCTATTTCAGTAACGCACGGAAAAACAATGTCGGATGGCGCATTGATTATTTTATTGTTTCAGAACGGCTGATGCCCAGCGTGAAGGACAGCTTTATTTTGCCCGAGGTGGAAGGAAGCGACCATTGCCCCGTCGGGATTTTATTGGAGGAGTAAATGCGGATTATACTCGCATCCCAATCCCCGCGCAGGCGGGAACTAATGGAGATGCTTCAAATTCCCTACGAGGCTGTTGTCAGCGAGGTTGAGGAAATTGTACCGGAGGATATTTCGCCGGACGCTTTGGTGGAGGCGCTTGCATTGCAAAAAGCGCAGGCCGTATTTGCTCAATATCCACAAGACTGTGTAATTGGCGCCGATACCATTGTATATATTGACGGTGAGATTGTAGGCAAACCCAAAGATGATGCGGACGCCTACTCAATTTTAAGAAAACTGCAGGGAAGGTCCCATGAGGTGTATACGGGGGTCGCCGTTCTTACCCCCAATGGGACGCAAGTGCGGCACGATATCACCCATGTGACATTTGCGCCCATGACGGAACAGGAAATTTCCTGGTATGTGGCAACTGGAGAACCCAGGGACAAGGCCGGTGCTTATGGCATCCAAGGACCGGGCGGCATATTTGTTGACCGCGTGGAAGGAAACTACTTTACCGTCATAGGTCTGCCGCTGCCGCTTTTGTACCGGATGCTGATAAAGGCGGGCGCATTAACGCTATAGGCGTGGAGGGGAAACCATGGAGACGCTTGCGAACTTTTCGGGCGGAGGTATTTGCCTGTTGCTGGCGTTTATTATGCTGCGCTTTCGGACGGTGAACCTCATCGCCGGTTATAATACCGCAAGCCGGGAAGAAAAAGAAAAGTATGACAAAGACAAGCTTTGCAGGTATACGGGGATTATGCTGCTGAGTATGGGGGCGGCGCTTGCCGTTGGCGGCCTTATATACCTGCTGCTGCGGGAAGTGCTCTTGATCATGGTATCCTGGGGGCTATTTCTGGCTATTACACTTGGCGGCGTGCTCTATCTGAACCTGAGCAGGTGCTGTTTGAAAGACGAATACAAATGAACGAGCGCATAGAAGAAAAATTAAAGCTGCTGCCCAGCGCGCCGGGCGTTTATCAAATGAAAGACAAGGCCGGCACGATTATTTATGTGGGCAAGGCGGTCTCTCTTAAAAACCGCGTGCGGCAGTACTTTCAATCCTCCAAAGGCCATCCGCCCAAAGTGGTGGCCATGGTCTCTCACATTGAGGATTTTGAAACCATACTCACCGCCAACGAGACCGAGGCGCTCACATTAGAAAGCAACCTCATCAAACAATTTCAACCCCGCTATAACATTTTGTTAAAGGATGATAAGCACTTCCCGTATGTGCGCATCGATTTGAAACAGGATTTTCCGCGCATTGAGGTGGTGCGGCGTGTCGCCAAAGATGGCGCAAAATATCTTGGGCCCTATCTTTCGAGCATCGCATTACGGGAAGCACTCAATGTCGTATACGAGCACTTTCCGGTCAGGCACTGCAAAAAAGATCTTCATAAAGCGATTGCAAGGCATGAACGGCCTTGCCTGATGTACCATGTGGGCAAGTGCTGCGCGCCCTGTTCCGGCAATATTCCGCGTGCGGAATACCATAAACTTCTTGATCAGGTGGCCGCGTTCTTGGAAGGGCAGACAGAGCCTGTGATCCGCGATCTGACAGCACAGATGCAGGCGGCATCCGACGCCATGGAGTTTGAGCGCGCGGCGCATCTACGGGACCGCATCCAGGCAATCAACGCCCTGGGTGAGAAACAGCACGCCATCGCCGCCAAAGGCGTGGAGCAGGATGTATTTGCGCTTTCCCGGTTTGAAGGCGAAACTCTGGTGTTTGCCGTATTCGTGCGCGGGGGAAAAGTGGTGGGTACGGAAAATTTCCGTATCGGGAACGCGCAGGAAGAAACCGGGGAAGAAGGCGCGGGAGAAACGATGGCTGCGTTTTTAAAGCAGTACTACTCGGAGGCGGTCAAACTCCCCCCCGAAATTCTGCTGTATGAAGAAAGCGCAGACGCGCAGGCAATTGAAGAATGGCTTTCCGAGCGGCGGGGAAAGCGCGTACATCTTACGGTACCCGTGCGCGGTGAAAAACGCCGCCTGACGGAGCTTGCCGCGCGAAACGGCCTTGACCTGCTGCAAAAAGAAAAGAAACTCAGACAGCGCGCGTGGGAACGCGGGGAAGGCGCTTTGGCTGCGCTCGCCGAGGCGCTGGGTTTAGATACGCTGCCCGTACGCATGGAGTGCTTTGATAACTCGCATATTCAGGGGCGGGATACCGTTTCCTCCATGGTGGTGTTTGTAAACGGCGCGCCAGCGCCATCCGAGTACCGCAGGTTCCGCATTAAAACGCAAACAGGCGGCGATGATTATGCCGCCATGCGGGAAGCGCTCTCCCGGCGTTTTGGCCGCGCGAAAGAACTTGATGAGCGGTTCATGCAGTTGCCGGATCTTCTGGTGATTGACGGCGGACGGGGGCAGCTGGATGTGGCGCTTGACGTCCTTGCGGACTTTGATTTGACGCATATTAACACAATAGGCCTTGCGGAGCTGACCGAGCGCATTTATTTTCCCGATCAGCCGGAGCCGCTCTCGCTTGACCGCAATAGCCCCGCTTTGCATCTGTTGCAGCGTATCCGGGACGAAGCGCACCGCTTTGCCATTACGTATCACCGGAGCCTCCGCGGGAAAAACGCCCTGTATTCCCGGCTGGATGAAATTCCAGGCGTGGGTCACAAGCGCAAGCGAATCCTCTTTGATGCGTTTCCGACATTCGATGCGATACGTGCTGCGGATGTGGACACATTGGCTGCTCTGCCCGGGATTGACCGGCGCACGGCTCAGGCGGTACACGCGTTTTTTCATGCTTCGGAGGCAACTTCTTCAACACAACCGGAGCAGAGTGAATAAAATTAGTGATCTGATTTTACTGCCCGGTGCAGTAGGTATTATAAATGAAATCCGTATGTCCAATCTGATGTAAATTCGTCGGATTGGACTTTTTTTATAGTTATTTCTTGGAAATCAGTCAGACAACGGCAAAAACGCAAGCGAACATGGTAGATATGGCGAGTATCATTAGAACTAATGAGTAGAAACTTTTAGGCCTATCGTGCAAGGTAATGAATAGACGGCAGGGTTACAAATAGCGAGAATTCAATATAGAGGCGGACGGCGCGCTCCATTTTAGAAGCGGAGTCTACGCCGCATCCGGCGTGAGGGGGTGAATAGGATATGGCGCAAAAAACAGGCTCACAGGCAGAGGGCGGATTGTTCTATATGCTCAAGCAGGTGCTCAAAAGTGAAAAAGGCGCGAAGGAGACATCCGTTAAAAAGGCTTTGCAACCACAAAAACAGACGGATGCAGGGGCGTCGCCCGGGAATGAGCGGGACACTAAGCTAGCGAGTTTAACAAAACGGGAGCGGGAACTGCTGCTTCTGCTGCTGGAAGGCTGCACACTCAAGGAAGCGGCGGGGGCGCTTTCGGTTCAATATTCTACGGCGAATACGCACATGACCAGCCTCTATAAAAAGCTTGGTGTAAACTCAAGGCCGGAACTGATTATACAGTACCGCGATTCCTGCGTGAAGAAGGATCAGCTTTCATAGAAACAGAGACTTTTCTAAAAAAGAAATGCTATTGATTAAAGGAGAAATGGTATGAAACGGTTGCTTGTTGCAAGTTTGGCTGCACTTCTTGTTTTTTCTCTTGCTGGCTGCGGCATCAAACAAAAGATGGAAGAAAAAGCGGCAGAGCAGATTATGGAAAGCCTTGGCGGCGGTAATGTGGATATTGAAGGGGACAGCGTAACGGTTAAGGGTGAAGATGGGGAAGAGTACACGTTCGGTTCCGCGGAGTGGCCGACATCAGAGCTTTCCAAACTTATTCCGGCGTTTACCGCAGGGAAGACAGATAGTGTTCTGGACAGCGAAGAATATATTATGATTTCCATTAACGAAGTCAAAAAAGCGGACTTTACCTCCTATGCAGATACGGTCAAAAAAGATTTTGCGGAGAATTCCTATTCGGTTGATTCGGATGGCGTTCTCTCCTATGGTGGTTCAAACGGGAAAGTGGATGTAGGGCTTACTTATAACGGAGAGGACCAGACCATGATCATCACGCTTGCCAAGTCCGCCACGGAATAAGCACATCGAAAAACCGGCAAAGCCGGGAAGAAATACGAAACAGGAGGTTTTTATTATGAGCGAATATCAATCGGGGGCAAACACCCAGCAGACCTTTGCGCCGGAGGACATTGAAAAGAACAAGGTGGTGTCCGCGCTTGCGTACATCCTGTTCTTCCTGCCCCTCGTCGCATGCCCGGAGTCACCTTTTGGCCGGTTCCACGCAAACCAGGGATTGTCACTGTTGATCGTGAGTATAGCAGGGAGCATTATCTTTAGTATTATCCCGATCATCGGCTGGGTTTTGCTGCCCATATTCGGCATCGCAATATTAGTGGTTGCCATCATGGGGCTTGTGAACACCCTAAACGGGAAGACGCAGGAACTACCGGTCATCGGGAAATGGAGGATTATCAAATAAAACGGTCTTTTTAACGGGGGATTGGGGATATCCGGCCTGACGGCAAAGCGTCGGCCGGATTTTTTGTTTACAATCGAATATACGCCCCGACTAAATAAGCAGACAAAAATCGTCTGTCGGAATTTCTGTTTACAATAGAATACTATCACACGTGAACATATTGAAAATTGTTATACTGTAATTTTGAACTGAGTGTGATACAATTGTTAAGAAATCATACTTAGGAGGGTTGTTATGGAAAAGCTGTTCAAGCTCAAGGCATCCGGCACCAATACCCGAACAGAGATCATAGCAGGCATTACGACGTTCTTCACCATGGCCTACATCATCTTTGTCAACCCCGCTATTTTGAGTGCGGTCCCCGGTTTTGATAAGGGCGGCATATTCGTCGCAACAATACTGGCCACCGCTATCGGCACCCTGGTCATGGG
>JAEXTB010000039.1 GCA_023453725.1 Bacillota bacterium
GCTTCAACCTGGTGTACAGCGGCAACCATTATTCGGCGGTAGAATTAAGTGCGGGTGATACCGTGCGCGTGATGACAGGCATCAGCCCCCATTGCTTTTTATGGACGCTTAAGCAGGGGGAGGAATTCCATACGCCGGAAGCCGCGCTGACGTTTTCAAGCGGCGGCTTCAACGGCATGAGCCAAATGTTCCATGCCTTTATCCAAAACCACATTGTGCGCGGGCCATGGAAAGACAAAGAGCGCCCGGTGCTCATTAATAACTGGGAAGCACATTTTTTCAAATTCAATCAGGTAAAACTCCTCGGCCTTGCGCGGAGGGCAAAAAAACTTGGCGTGGAGCTGTTTGTGCTCGACGATGGATGGTTTGGCAAGCGCGACAGCGATAAGGCGGGATTGGGGGACTATGCGGTAAACCGCAAAAAACTGCCGCAGGGCATTGGTCCGTTTGCAAAGCGCATCAGGCGGATTGGGCTAGAGTTCGGGTTGTGGTTTGAGCCGGAATGTGTCAATGAGGACAGCGATTGTTTCCGCGCGCATCCGGACTGGGCGGTGAAGGTGCCGGGGCGCGAGCCCGCAAGGGGCAGAAACCAGCTGCATCTGGATCTTTGTAACCCCGAGGTGCGGGACTATATTGTAAATAATGTCCGCAGCATATTAAAAGAAGGCCAGATCTCCTATGTAAAGTGGGATATGAACCGGCATATGACGGATTGTTACTCCCCGCACGTAGGGCATCAGGGTGAATTCTTCCACCGGTACATGCTGGGGCTGTATGAGGTGCTGCACCGCATATTCGACGATCAGCCGGAGATTTTACTGGAGATGTGTTCTTCGGGCGGCAACCGGTTTGATCTTGGCATGCTCTGCTTTGCCCCGCAGATATGGGTTTCAGATGATACAGACCCGATCGAGCGGCTCAACATTCAGGGCGGGCTTTCCTACCTGTATCCGTCCTCCACGATGGGCGCGCATGTTTCAAGCGCGCCGCACCAGCAGACGCTGCGGGCAACGCCGCTCCCCACACGCTTTCACGCGGCCTGCTTTGGCTGTTTGGGATATGAACTGGATTTAAAATACTTAACGCCCGCAGAAAAGCGGGAAGTCAAAGCGCAGATTGCGTTCTATAAACAGCATAGGCAGACGCTGCAATACGGACGGTTTTACAGGCTCCCCGCAGGCAGGCAAAACCAGGTCATATGGGAGAGCCTTCAAAAAGACGGGAAAGAGGCGCTTGTCGGTTTTTTTCAGACGAAGGCGCACGCGTCCCCGGGTTCTGACCACCTGCCCGTGGCGGGTTTAGACAAACGCGCGCGCTATACGGTGGAGACCCGTCCGCAGGGGCTGCGTATCAAAAGTTTTGGCGCGCTGATCCACCACATCCTGCCGTTCCGTATTCATCCGGAAGGGTTTTTTGTGCGCGCAGCGGACGCCAACTACATGCTGCCCGACTGCGTGGAGCGGTATGAAGGCTATGGCGATGCGCTTATGGCAGGAATATTGCTCAACAACCAGTTTATCGGCAGCTATTATAACAAACACATCCGCCTGCTGGGCGATTTTGGCTCCAATCTGTATGTTGTTACCAAGCAAAAGGGGGAGACAGTATGAAAACATCCGAGCGCAACCGTTACACATTTGGGCTTGGCACCATCGGGCGGGATATGGTGTATTCCATGTTCAGCCTGTACCTGATGGTGTATCTCACGGAAGTGTTGGAGCTTTCCAACCAGGTAATGTGGTGGGTCACCGGCGTGCTGCTTGTGTTCCGCATATTCGATGCCGTAAATGATCCGATTATGGGCGCAGTAGTAGACAACACGCGCTCTAAGTTTGGCAAATTCAAACCGTGGATTGCGATAGGCGCGTTTGTAACGGGCATATTCACGGTGCTGATGTTCTGGGATTTTCATCTGGAAGGTGCTGCCTTTGTGGTGGTATTCGCACTGATGTATCTGCTGTGGGAGGTTGGTTTTACCGCAAACGACATCGCCTACTGGTCCATGCTGCCAGCACTTTCCGTCGATCAAAAGCAGCGGGAAAACATCGGCTCATTTGCGCGCATCTGCGCAAATGTCGGCATGTTTGCGGTGGTTGTGGGTATCGTACCCATCACAAAAGCGCTTGGCGAAACGTTCGGCAGCATGACAATGGCGTATACGGTATTTGCCGTTGCAGTTGTGCTTTTTATGTGGCTGGGGCAGTGCATTACGCTATTTGGCGTAAAAGAGCCGCGAGGCTTGTTTATACAGGAAGAGCAGACGAGTTTAAAGGATATGGCAAAGGCCATTTTCCAGAACGATCAGCTTCTGATTACCGCCATTGCCATGTCCCTGTTCTTGATCGGCTATATGACCACCACAAGCTTCGGACTGTACTACTTTAAATATGTCTATGGCAATGAGGACATGTACTGGATATTCGCGGCTGTGCTGGGTGTATCGCAGATCAGCGCGCTTGCGGTGTTCCCGCTGTTCCGCAAAAAATACTCCCGCGGCACGCTGTATACGTTTGCGACAGTGCTGATTTTGATCGGGTACATCATATTCTTCTTCTCTCCGGCAAACATGATCTATATCGGCATTTCGGGCGTGCTGATATTTGTGGGCGAGGCGTTTATACAGCTTCTCATACTTGTATTCTTGACGGATACCATCGAATACGGGCAGTGGAAGCTCGGAAAGCGCAACGAAAGCGTGACATTCTCCATACAGCCGTTTATCAATAAGCTTGGCAACGCAATTGCATCAGGTATCGTGGGCGCTACCGTCATACTTTCGGGCATCAACGAAGCCAACAGCCCTGCCGATCTGACAGCCGAAGGGCTTGGCATTTTTAAGTTCGCCATGTTCGTGCTGCCGCTGCTGTTTATCATTGCGGGCTATCTGGTGTACCGCTTTAAATTCAAGATCGACAAAGCCTTCTACGATAAAATCCTTGCGGATCTCCATGAACGCGGCCAGCTCGGCGGGGAAACGGAAAAATTGTAGCAAATTGTACGGATTTTGCCCCGATATCAGTGCTTTGTTTGACGTTGTGGCCTAAAACTGCTAGAATCTGCGTATGCTGTTGTTGGACGCCATTTGTTAGAGAAACAGGCGGCCTGCAGCATATATGTGTGGAGGAAAAAACATGAAGCATGGGGTCCGGCAGACTCTTTATTATGTGGCCGCGGTGTTGATCACCGCGACACTTAGTGTAGCCGTCACCATTACTATCATGAATAAGCAAAAAGGCGACCGCGTGGTGTTGAACAGCGCGGAATACCAGACATACCAAAGCATGGCGCCGCTGCTTGAACTCAAGGAGACCATAGAGGCGCAGCATTATGGAAAGCAGGTAACAGACGAAGGGTTATTAAAAGGTGCCATCAACGGCATGATTTCCGAACTTGGTGACCCATATGCGCGCTATTATACAGAGCAGGAATACGCCGCTTATCTCGAACAGCTTGGCGGCTCTTACCACGGCATTGGCGCGCTGGTGGGCCAGCCGGAAGGGGAAGGCGTCCCGGTTCTGAAAGTATATGCGGACAGTCCGGCGGAAAAAGCGGGCTTGCTGGCAGGAGACAGTATTACCGCGGTGGATGGAAAGAAGTTAATGGGCCTTACGCTTGAAGAGGTGGAAACGCTCTTTAGCGGAGACGATGGCACAACGTTAGAAGTAACCCTGGTGCGCGGCGGCGCGCCGATTACGCTTTCCATTACGCGCGGCCAGGGGGTGGCACAGCGTGTGACGCACCGGCTGTTAAACCAGCGTACCGGGTATATAAGGCTGGATAAGTTCACGGGCACCGCTTCCGATGAATTTACGCAAGCGCTCAGCGAGTTAACCGACCGGGGCATGCGCAGCCTGGTAATTGATCTAAGGGATAACCCCGGGGGAGAGCTTGGCCAAGTGGTCGCCGTGGCGGACGCATTGCTCAAGGAAGGCGTCATTGTCACCGTCAAGCAGACGGATGGGCAGGAGGAAGTGTTCCGTTCCGACGCAAAAGGCATCCATGTCCCGCTGGCGGTGCTTGTCAACGAAAATTCCGCCTCAGCCAGTGAAATCCTGGCGGCTGCCGTCAAGGACAGCGGAACAGGCACTGTGGTCGGGACACAGACGTATGGCAAAGGCGTCGTGCAGACAACAATACAATTAAAGAGCAACAACGGATGGGTCAAACTGACCACCGCGGCCTACTATACGCCAAGCGGCGCAAATGTGGACGGTACGGGCGTTACGCCCGATATCGATGTTGATCTTGCCGATAACGTCAAAGGCCTGCCGATTGTCCGCATTGAAGAGGACGATGATGCGCAGCTTTGGGCCGCGCTTGACGAGGTCAGGGAACAGGCTGACGCGCTTGCGGCGTCATAATAAAAAGGAGACACACATGCAAAACGAGACGTATCAGACACTTTTGGAAGAAGCGTGCGAACAGCTCAAACACGGCGGCGCGTTTTTAATGACGGGCAAGGAAGAGCAAAACCCCATGACGATCGGCTGGGGCCAATGGGGTGTCATTTGGGGCATCCCCGTCTGCACAGTTTGGGTGCGGCACACCCGGCACTCTCACGGGCTTTTGGAGCGCGACCGCGTATTTACCGTTTCCGTTCCTGCGGCGGGTACCATGAAAAAGGAGCTTGGCTTCTGCGGCTCGCGCTCCGGACGCGATATGGACAAAAAAGAAACGCTGGGTCTGACGACGCTTGAACCGCAGGCCGGCGGAATCGCACCGCTTGCGGGGTGCGCCATTCATTTTGAGTGCGAGGTCATCTATTCCGCAGAAATGAAGGCAAACCTTGATATGCTCCATGAAGCGCAGCGTACGCAGTTCTATAACCCTGCCAACCAGGAAGGGGAGGATGGCAACCCGCATACCATCTACTATGGCCGTATCCTCGCCGCGTACCGAACGGAACAATGATGAAATAGCTTAAACAGGATATTTGGACAGCAAAGAGGATGCGTTATCGCATCCTCTTTATGCGCGTTAGATTTGTGAAAAACTGCCGATATAGCGGCAGTTTAACCTGCAGAAATCAACTGGTAAGTCCGAAGGACTTGCCAGTGCTTAAAAAAAGGATGCGTCATTGCATCCTTTTTCTATGCGTCCTACCCGGATTACGATGGGCAGACGCGTGCACATAGCGCCCGCGGAGCGCTTAATGCTTGTGGTCCCCTTCGCGCACCTCGCGGTCGCCGCGGCGGAAGAGCATCGTAATGCCCCACAGGCCGGCAAGGCCGACCAGTGTATAAATAATACGGGAAACGATACCGCTCATGCCGCCGAACAATGCTGCTACGAGGTCGAACTGGAACAGGCCGATCAATCCCCAGTTCAGCGCGCCGATGATGATCAAGATCAACGAAAGGGTATCCATACTAACTCTCCTTTGATTTTGCCTTAAGGCTTATTCATCCCTAGCTTTGTGGGGATGTGGAATAGTATGTACAAAATAAAACGCCCGCATGCATGAGCGAAGGCTGCAAACGGACGAAAATACAAAAAAATACAATTTGAGGGTTGTGCGCGGTTTTGAAGTGTTCGCTACACCCGATCCTTTTGCTTTTCCGGGAAAATTTCAACCTCCATCCGGTCAAACGAGACGCTTTCTATAAAATCCTGCGGAAGGAATGAGGTGCGGGAAAACCGGATCAACTGGTCCGCGTGCTTGTTCAGGATAATGGGGCGGCTTTCATGCAGCGCCCGGCATAACTCCCCAACGATCTCCTGCCAGCCGTCCGCGTCCTCAGGACGCTCCACCGGGAATTCCATCACGACATCTTTCACAATTTTCTGCTTTAAGCGCAGCAGCGCCCATAGTTTCATTCATTGCTCCCATAGTTGTAATAAAGTTGTAGGGATAAAAACAGTATGGCGCGGCACAGCCGCGCCATACGTCATATATTTGTTCGTCAACCGTTCTTGGTTATAAACCAGCAGTAGATCTTCGGCAGCCCGGTGGCTTCATCAATGCCTGCGTAGTCGCCGAATATGTTATAGGTTTTGTCCTCATTCGCATCCACGGTGGCCGCTGTATTGTGGTACTCAAACAACAGGTCTCCGCTGTCCGTCGTCAAACGGGCGATGATGTAAGGCGAGGTCTGGATGACTTCCGCTACCTTACCGGGGCATTTGTAGGAGGCTTTGTGCAGCGTTTCCGCGGTCATGCGGCCATAATCCATTTTGTGCACGGCGGCGGTATATGCTGCGTAGTCGGGTGCACGTTCCACGTTGATGGTTCCAGTGGTGGCACGACCATCCTTTGTAACGGTGACCTCGAGACTATAATGGCCGATTTCCGGCATCTGGGCGGTGAAAGAGAACACGCCTGTCGACGCGTTGACATTGGGCGCGCCCACAGTCACGCCGGAAGGACCGGTGACGGATATTGTGGCACCTGCGTCCGTAGTACCCTTGATTGTTGCGGTATCCGAGCCTGCGGGTGCCCGCAGTGTGGAAGCGTCCACATCGATGTTGGCTTCTGCCTGCGTATAATCCACGTTAAACGTCTGCCGCGCAATCTGATAGCCGTTTTTGCGGGCTTCAAGCGTAAGCGTATAGACGCCAAGATCGGGCAGCGTATATTCACCGGAGAATGTGCCGTCCGCATTGACGGTAAGCGGCTGGCCTTCCACAAACACGCCGATGGAACCGTCGTTAACGGCGCCCGCAAATGCGACTGCGGGTTTACCCACCGATGTGGAGGCAGCGGAAGGCTCAGTTACAGTGAGGGAAAGCGCGGGCACCTGCACGGTGATGGGCGTTACCTCAACGGGTATGACCTCTCCGTCCTTGGTGGTAATCGTAATGTCCGGTACAAGCGGCGCGGTTGTGCCATCTACAGGCTCTGCAGGCAGGAAGTCCGCCTTGGGGATACGGATCTCCTTTTCATTGCTGGAGTTGATCACATCCGAAACTTCCTGGCCGTTCAGGCGCACGGTCACGGTATTGCCGGCGCGTGCGTAGACGGTGACAATGTAGCAATCCACGCCGTTGTTGTTGACGCCTTCGGTGACTACAGCGTCCTTTAATATGGGCGAGCCGCCGAACACGCTGCGGAAGAAGCCGCCTACGCCTCCATAGTTGCGGTTAATGAGGATGCCGCCCAATACCAGCAGCGCCACAACCAACACGCCGCCAACAGCGAAAAACAGGGTGTTCTTGTTCTTCTTGCTGTGGTAGGCCGTACGCGAGCGCACGGCGGATTTTGGGGCAGTTCCCTTGGCGGGCGGATAGTGCGCCGCCTGCGGTTTGCGTGTTGCTGGTGTTTTTGCCTCCTCCGCGTTTGCGCCATAGCCGGGCATGCGCTGCGGGGCGCGCCCAAAGCCACGCTGATAAGGCGCCTGCTCGTCATCGTATCCGCCTACGCTTGCGATCGGTGCCACGGGGGCGCGATTTTGCTGCTGGCCGTTCGCGGGCTGCGGGTTAAATCTTTGGCCCACATCCACAT
>JAEXTB010000120.1 GCA_023453725.1 Bacillota bacterium
GCGTCGGCGTGGGAGAAGGCGACGGCGTAGGGGAAGCTGTAATCATTGGCGTGGGCGAAGGCATGGGGGAAATTGGCAGCCTGATGAAGCCCAAGACAAGTGCGATTGCGCCAAACACAAGCAGACCTCCGCCGAAGAGTATCCATTTCAACGCATGCCTTTGGCCGGGGCGGCGAATATGGATACGCCCCTGCCTGTATGCGCGCAATGTTTCAATGCGGAATTTCCACTTATTCATATGCTTTATCGTGCTACCGGCAACAGCACAACATACACGGAAGGAAAAAAACCGCCGCCTGCCGCAACGCGGAAGACGGCGGGAACCATTATTTTGGCCAGTTGATGGTCTTAGGCTGTTCTTCTTTGCGCAGTACCCGCAGGCCGCCTTCCGCCAGCGCTTCCATTTCATATTCTCCGGGCATGAGTTCCACGGGCGCAATCCAGCCGACGCGTCTGCAAATATCGTCGGTGATCATTTTGGAGTAGGCAATGCCGCCGGTCAGAATGATGCGGTCCACTTTGCCGCACACTACCGTGGCAAGGTCGCCGATGCTCTTTGCAATATTGTAGGTAAACGCCTGATGCACAAGCTTTGCGTATTCATCGCCTCCCGCAATGCGCGCTTCCACTTCCCGCACGTCGGTGGTGCCAAGAAGCGCCCGCATGCCACTGCCGCCGCGGAGCCTTCTGGAAAGCTCCTCCAGCGTGTATTTGCCGCTGTAGCACAGCTTGCAAAGCACCACCGCCTGCAGCCTGCCGCAGCGTTCCGGGCAGAACCCCGCGTCGTCATCGCCGTACATATCTGTGGAATAGCCTTTGTCAATGAGCCATACGCTGCAGCCGCCGCCCAAGTGCGCAACAATAAACGTGCATTCGCTGGTGGGTTTGTGCATGACGTTTTTTGCACACTGGTGCGCCATTGCGTGGGTGTTGAGCGCGTGCCCGCGGCTCTGCTTGGGCAATTCCGGCAATCCCGTTATTCTTGCGATGGGGGAAAGCTCATCCACCGTAATTGGGTCATAGACATATGCGGGGATATTGTGTTCCTTGGCAATTTCGTATGCGATGACGCAGCCCGTGTTGGAGGCATGCGCCGCGACCTTGACGGTATACACAAAATCGATCATTTCCTGTGTAATTTCAAACGCGCCCGAGGGCACGGGGGGGAGCTGCCCGCCGCGGGACATGACGCAGGTGAATGTTGAAAGATCAATGCCGTGATCCTTTAAAAACTGCTCAATGTGTACCTTGCGGTATTCAACCTGGTCCATGACCCAGGGATATGGCGCAAGCTCCGCATCCGGGTGGCGCAGCGTTTCAGTAAGCACTTTGGTTTCGTTTTCAAATACCGCGATTTTTGTGGAAGTACTGCCGGGGTTGATGACGAGTAAGATTTCTTTTTTCTGCATAAGACCTCACTTGCATACGCCCGCGCCAAGCGCGAGAGAGTAATATTTTTCTTCGGCGGAAGACCCGCGCGATGTCAACACAATCGGCACCTTGCAGCCCTGTATGACGCCTGCCATACGCCCGCCGCAGGTGTAGACGAGGCACTTGCCCAATACATTGCCAACCACGATTTCCGGCGCAAGCAAAATATCAAATTCGCCCACGCAGGGAGAAGAATACCCTTTTGTCTCGGAAAGCTCCGGCACCATGGCAAGGTCGTAGGAAATTGGGCCTTCCACATAGCAGGAGGGCAGCGTGCCATCTAAACTCATTTCCTTGAGCGCCGCGGCGTCAACGGTATCCTGCATTTTGGGGTTGACGGTTTCTATGGCGCACAGCGCCGCGACATTGGGCTTTTCGTAGCCGAGACCGTGGAAAAAGCGCACGGCGTTTTCTACAATATGCTTCTTTTTTTCAAGATCGGGGTAAGTGCACATGCCGCCGTCGGTGACACAAATGAGTTTATGATACGTGGGTACCTCTACAATCATAACATGGCTCATTAAGCCTCCGGCCTTTAGGTCTGCTTCTGGGGAGAGAACGCCTTTTAAAAGATCGCCCGTCATGATTTTGCCCTTCATCAGGAAATCCGCGCGTTTTTCGTGAATGAGCTGCGCCGCGCAAACGGAAGGATGCATACCCTCCGGCACTTCTACGATTTCGTATGCGTCCGGCTGCTGACCCGCTTCAAGAAGGGCCGCTTCGATCTTTTCCCGGTTGCCGACCAATATCGCACAAACGATGTCTTTTGCGTGTGCAAGCGCTTCAAGCGCATGCACATCGTGTGCTTCCACGAGCGCTACGGTTTTTTTCTTGCCGCTTTTTACGCGTACCACAAGTTCATCAAAATTTCTGATGGGCATGAGGGTCCACCCTTCTTTTTTGTGTTTTTCAATCGGATGATGTAGAGCGTATCTTATTCTTCATCATACCGTTTTTGTGGGATGCGTGCAATCCCGTAAAAGCGGCATAGTTAGAATATGGCCGCTCTTTTGCTGCAAACAATCTATGAACGCAAAACCCGCATATCAGAAAGGCTTTTATTTAAGTCAAGCGGTGAAATGATAAAAAAACGGGAGGATGTTTGTTCCATCCTCCCGTCAGGCACGGTTTTACCATGCCAAAAAACCGGGGTAGCGTATTACGAAAGTGGAGCTCTAGTTACATTGGCACAGCAATCTGCAGTGCCGCACACTCTCATTTGCTATAAGCAGCAGTACTGTTTAGTACTGGTTCTGGTTGGGCATTTTTTGCTTCTGCTGGCCCTGATTGTTCTGCTTCTGCGGCTGATTGGTGCGCTGTTTCTGATCGTTGTTCTGGTTGTTGTTCTGGTTATTGTTCTGATTATTGTATGCCATTGTCTTACGCCCTCCTTTCCCTTCACTGATAGGGGATTATCCCCGGCACGCTATTATCATGTACGTCTCCCGCGCCGAACATACCTCCAAATTGCACTTCAAAACACATTTTTATTGCACATGTTCCGCCGTGCCCGAAGCGTTAGGCCGGTTCAAAACAAATGACGTTGCAGACAACAGCAGGCATACGCCCGCAAGCAGCCGGTAGTAGAGCGCATAGCCGGTAATAAACGAGGAAATTGTAAGCACGATGGCGCAGATGAGGTATTTTTTCGCGTGCTTTGCGCCGAACGGCTCTGCCTGCATGCGCGCTCTTTTTTCACGCTGCGCGTTCATCAGGTTACGAATATGCGCCTCCACATCCGTTTCGGTCACGGCATAGCCTTCAAGCTGGCGCGCCATACGAAGCAGCATGGGAATGGAAACAAGCTCCACGCGTATGGGCAGACGGTTCATAAGGGCGAGCGCCTGATCCTTGCAGGCGGATAGGCTGATGATGACGAGCTGCTGAGCGTTTTCATTTTGCGCTGCGTGATAGAAGCACAGGATATCGTCCTCGCCAAGCTGAGAGGCCCGCTGTATGCTCACAAGATGCGCGTGCTCAAAGCCCGGCAGCAAGTCCACAATGCGCCTGCAGAGTGCCTGGAACTCCGTATCCTTCAGGAGCATCAGCCGTTCACAGAGTACGACGTCCGTCAGCCGCTCCTTTTCCTTTTGCACGAATTTATCAAAGGAAAGCTGGCGATAAAGCCGCAGCGCGGCAAGGAACAATAGCGTCGTCAGCGCCGTGAGCAGTATGACGAGCATTTCATTTGCAACGTTATAGCGGAACCACAGGTAGCAGCCTGCCGCAAACACCACACGGAGCACAACGCCGTCAGCCACCCTTGCAGCGGTGCCGCGTCCGCCATGCTGCTGTTGCTTATAGTATCGTTTTAGCTCCTTATCCATACGTATACCTCCTTTGTATATGGCGGGGTTTGCGTTGATTCTTGCCTAAGTACGGATTTGTATGCGCCAAAATATCATTTTGGTGTATAATATGTGTAAAGAAAAACGGCGGCCGTTTTATTTTGCACGTTCTTTGGCTTTATGGGGAAACAGCCGCCAAGAGGAGCCACAAGCATGCAGGCATGCCCGCGTCGCATTGGTATATTGGGCGGGACATTCAACCCCATACATGAAGGGCATATTGAAATCGCGCAGGGTGTGCGCCGGTCTCTCGGGCTGGATCGTATACTGCTCATTCCGGCAGCGGACCCGCCCCATAAACAAGTGGATGGACAAATCAGCGGGGAGCATCGGTTTGAGATGACCCAGCTTGCGGTGGAAGGGTTCGAAGGGCTCTCGGTATCCGACGTTGAGCTTGCCCGTGGCGGGAAAAGCTATACCATAGATACGCTGCTTGAACTAAAATCGCAATACCCGCTGGCTGAGTTCTACATTATCGCAGGAAGCGATTTAATTTGTGACCTAACTAGCTGGTATCGGGCGGCGGAGCTTTTGCGTCTGGCCACGTTTGTCGGAGTCAGGCGGCAGGGGCAGAGCTGTTCTGACGAGGAAGCGGCAAAACGCCTTCGTGCGGATTACGGCGCTACGATCGAGCTTCTGGATCTTTCGGTGCCGCCTGTTTCTTCCACGCTGGTGCGGGAACGCGTATATGAGGCGCTACCCATAGAGGGGTTGGTGCCGCCCGTTGTAGAGACGTATATCTACGAGGAGGGCCTGTATTTTCCCGAAGCGGTCAAACGCATGCAGGAAAACTGCCGCGCTGCGTTGAATACCAATAGGTACCGGCATACAATGGGTGTGGTACGCACGGCCATCACGCTTGCGGCCCGCTATGGGGCGGATAAAGAAAAGGCGCGTCTGGCAGCCTTGCTGCATGATTGTGCCCGCGGGGAGGACCATGGGGCGCTTACGCATGCGGCGGCGGGGGAGTGGCTTGCCCGTACGCAATATGGCGTAACGGATGAAGAAGTGCTTTGCGCGATACGGCGGCACACCACATCGGATCAGGGGGCCACTATTTTGGACAAAATCATTTATGTGGCGGATATGGTGGAGCCCAGCCGCGATTTTCCGGGCGTTGACCGGTTGAGACGGCTTGCGTTTGAGGATTTGGATGCGGCAATGCTGGAATGCCTGACAGAATGTATTGCCTATGTGCGCGCACGGGGGCGGAAGGTGGACGAACACTCCCTTGCGGCGCTTCAGGAATTGACACAGCACCCATAGGCGTTTGACGTATGGTGCTGCGGCATATTAATATGAAAAGCAGGGTTACGATAGAAAGGAGATTTCCGATTGGAAGCAAAAGAACAGGTTCTTGCCTTGTGTGAGGTGCTCTATGACAAAAAGGCGCAGGATATCATTGCCATCCACGTGGAAGACAAAACCATTATTGCGGATTGGTTTGTGATCTGCAGTGGACGTGCTGTTCCCCAGGTAAAAGCGATTTGCGAGGAAATTGAGGAGAAGGCACCCGGCATTGGCCTGACGTTACGGCGCAAGGAAGGCTATACCGAAGGCAGATGGATTGTGCTGGACTTTGCAAATATACTGGTTCATCTGTTCATCCCCGATGAACGCAAATATTACAATATGGAGCGGCTTTGGATGGACGACCCGCGCGAAGCCATACAGTTTTCCCAAATGAAAGAGGAACAGGAACAGCAAGCACCCAAGCCGGTATACGGCAAACCGGACTGACCGCTCAGAATATTGGACAGCTTACCATCAGAACCGGCGGCTACTCGCCGGTTTTGTGGCACAGCGCCGCGATAGCTCAAAAATGCAGATCATATGTCCAGTCCGTTCGGTGGAAATTCGTTGATGATGGGGGACAAAAATGATACAAAACTATAACGATTTTGTAGCGACCTTGCTGGGTGCGGGGTTTTCCATGGGCGGCGGAAACAGCGAAGGTATTTTTTCCGTGATTCCGTGGAGCTGGGATGAAACTCCGCCCTATGATACCGCTGTCCGCTGGCATACCGGCGATCCGGAAACGGACCCATGGGAATGGCGCATGCGCGTATTGAATGAACGTGACGACATCGCTTACGCCAAGCTGTTTTTCAAAAAGAGCGGATACATTACAAAAGAATGGTACCCATATTTTTTCAAAATTAGGCGTGACGGCAAAGCGTTTGCGGACGAATATGCGGATGGCGAAATGAGCTATTTTGCCAAGCGGATATACGATGTTATTGCCGAGCATGAAACATTGCCGCTTCATGCCATCAAGCAGATCGGCGGGTTTTCAAAAGAGGACGCCCCCAAGTTTGAGCGGGCCTTGGTTGAACTGCAAATGAAACTATACCTGACCATCTGCGGCAGGCGGCAAAAGCTTTCTCAAAAAGGGGAAGAATACGGGTGGTCCTCTACGGTATTCTCCACGGTTGAGCGGTTCTTTGGAACAGGTTTGCTTGAAGCGGTGGATAGAATCAGCGAGCGGGAAGCCGTGGAACGGATAACGGAACAGATCTATCTGCTAAATCCCTCTGCGGATCCCAAAAAGATATTGAAGTTTATAAAAGGCGCATGATGATAAGTAAGCTAGACTGAGGCAACGGGAAAATAGTGAAAAAGGGCAGACAGCGTATGCTGTCTGCCCTTTTAACTGCGGTTCAATCAGTGAGCACACAGAGCAAAGGCGTTCAGCCTATGCGTTCAGGCGGTAAGAGAGAACAAACATACTGTCGCTCAACTGGATGTTTTCAATGGGGACGGAGGCGGTTACATCCACCGGGACAAAGTTCCATATGGCGCGGATGCCCGCGCCCACCATGGTATCCGCAATTTCCTGTGCGGATCTGCGGCGTGCGGTGATAATGCCGATGTCGACATTGTTTTCTTTGATAAAGCTGCTCATTTTGTCAGCGTGCAAAATGGGTTTGTCGTTGATCGTCTGCCCGATAAGCTCTTCGTCAATATCAAACAGGGCAATAACCTCAAATCCCTTTTGCGCAAAGCCTTCATACTTGGCCAACGCTTGTCCGATGTTGCCTGCGCCTACAATAATCAGGCGATAATTGCGCGTCAGCCCTAATATGTTGGCAATTTCTTTGTGCAGGTTTTGAACGGGGTATCCGTATCCCTGCTGGCCAAAGCCGCCAAAGCAATTCAAATCCTGACGGACCTGGGAGGGGTTGAGCCCCATTTGCTGTGCAAGCTCGCTTGAAGAAATGCGTTCTACATGATCTGCGCTGAGCAGTTCGAGTTGGCGGTAATATCTGGGCAACCGCCTGATTACGGCCTCAGATACCTTGCGCTCTTTCATCTTATAACCTCCTGACGATCAACAGACGAGTACTATACAAAATAATTATACCCTAATCTGTCCATTGCATCAAGTATGCTCTGCCTTCTTGATAAGATTTTCCTAGAAATCTTGCAAATGAATGAAAAGAAACGAATATATTGCTAAAAAGTATAGAAATCGTACTTGAATTAACGCATAAATTGACGCATAATAAGAAAAAACATACGGACTAGAGGATTGTGCATGCAGTTATTGAAGGACCGGATTTGCGCAGAGGGGCGCGTTCTTCCTGGCAACATTATAAAAATTGACGGCTTTTTAAACCACCAGGTAGATATCAGATTGATGCAGGCGCTTGCAAAGGAATTTCGCCGTCTTTTTCCGGACCGGAACATTAACAAGATACTAACGGTGGAAGCTTCCGGCATTGCGCTTGCTGCAATTGCCGCTTTGGAATTTGACGTACCCATGGTGTTTGTCAAAAAGGCAAAGAGCGATAATATTGAAGG
>JAEXTB010000140.1 GCA_023453725.1 Bacillota bacterium
GCCCCATCACCATGCTATGCATTTCCCAGATGGGAGACGGCAAATTCAAGTTTATTATCGGGGAGGGGTTATCCAAGAAGGGTCCCATCCCTCCCACGGGCAATACCAATACGCGGGGCTTCTTTGCGCCGACCACCAAGGAATTTATCAAAAAATGGGTCATGGCAGGCCCCACGCATCACTACGCGCTGGGCATAGGGCATCACGCGGGTACCATCGCAAAAATTGCCGAATCACTGGGCATTGCATATGAGATCGTCCGGGGCTAGAGAGAAAGGGAGCGCTATGACACAGAAGCAGATCCTCAAACAGTATGCTTGCGCAAAGGAACAATACGCGCAGGCGGGCGTGGATGTGGAAGCCGCCATAGCGCGTGCCCACGCAATCCCCGTCTCCATGCATTGCTGGCAGGGGGATGATGTCACCGGGTTCGATGGCGCAGATACGCTTTCGGGCGGCATTGCCGCTACGGGCAATTATCCCGGCCGGGCACGTACGCCGCAGGAACTCAGGCAGGACATTGAAATAGCCCTCTCGCTCATCTCCGGAGAAACAAAGCTGAACCTGCATGCCTGCTACGCCGAAAAGGACGGCAGAAAAATTGACAGGGACGCCTACACAATCGATCAATTTCAAAATTGGGTGGATTGGGCGCTTCCGAAACGCTTGGGTCTCGATTTCAATCCGACGTTTTTCTCCCATCCGATGATGGACGGCAATTTTTCGCTATCGAGCAGCAAGCCGGAGGTGCGTCGCTTCTGGGTGGAGCATGGCAAACGCTGCCGTGAGATTGCACAAAGCTTTGCGAAGCAGCTCGGGAAACCCTCTGTGGTCAACTACTGGATGCCGGACGGCTATAAGGATATCTGCGCCGATACGCTGAGGCACCGGGAGTGGATGACGCAATCTCTGGATGAAGTTTTCGCTGAGCCAATCGATGAAACGCTTGTCCCCTGCGCCATGGAAAGCAAGCTCTTTGGTGTGGGCGTAGAAAGCTATACGGTGGCAAGCCATGAATACGCGCTTTCCTATGCGCTTACCCGGAACAAAGCGTATACGCTCGACGCGGGGCATTTCCACCCTACGGAGGTCATCAGCGCAAAGATTTCGGCAATATTAAGCTTTCTACCCCGGATATTGCTGCATGTCAGCCGCGGCGTAAGGTGGGACAGCGACCATGTTATTTTGCTGGACGATGAGTTGCAGCGTATCATGGATGAAATCCTGCATAACAATCTGGAAGAGCGCGTGTTTATTGGGCTTGATTATTTTGATGCCTCCATCAACCGCATCGCCTGCTGGGTTATCGGTATGCGCAATGCAAGAAAAGCGCTACTCCATGCCGCCTTAACCCCCATAGATAACATCCGCGCGGCGGAAGCGGACGGTGACTACACACTGCGGCTTGCCTTGCAGGAGGAAGCAAAAACGCTCCTCTTCGGCGCGGTGTGGGATTATTACTGCATGGCAAACGATGTACCCGTGGGGATCCGATGGATGGATCCGGTACAGGCATATGAGAGGACCGTGCTTTCAAGACGGTACTAGAATTGGGATTTGCAAATTAAGATCAGCCATGGCTGATCTTAGATTATCGACAACCCTTTTTTCAGGGGCTTTGCCCCCGAACCTCCACCCAAGGGATACATCCCTTGGGAATCCCTTTTGCCGGAACGCCCTATTTGGGACGTTTTCGAAAATGGGTTCTTAGGGCCGTTACGGCCCTAAGCGGGTGTTTGAGGGCAGAGCCCTCAATGTACCTATATCAATCCCCTGAGATTACCACAGCTGATCCTTTCTCATCGATTTAGGCCACTGAATATGAGCCACGCGAGTTCAATTGAAAGAATACGGAGAGAGGCATGGAAATCATCGTATGTGTCAAGCAGGTACCGGGAACTAACAACGTTGAGGTCGATCCCGTAACCGGCGTATTAAAACGGGACGGCGTAGATAGCAAACTCAACCCATACGATCTGTTTGCGCTGGAACTGGCGTACTCGCTTTGTGAACAATACGGCGGTCGCGTGCGGACGCTGACCATGGGCCCGCCGCAGGCGAAGGCTGCGCTGCTTGAGACATTATATATGGGCGCACAAAGCGCGGTGTTGCTTACGGACAGGAAATTTGCCGGTTCGGATGTGGCGGCAACGAGCTATGCGCTCAAATGCGGCGTCGAGCAGATGGGCGCTTACGATCTCATCCTCTGCGGCAAACAAACTACCGACGGCGATACGGCGCAGGTAGGGCCGGAAATGGCGGAATTGCTCGGCATTGAGCATGCCACGAACGTATGCGAGATCATAGGGGCAACTCAAGAGGACATTACCGTCCGCATCAATCTGGATGACAGGCTGCAAACGCAACGGATGAAGCTGCCCTGCCTGCTGTCCATCGAAAAGGACGTCAATACGCCCCGCCTGCCCTCCTATAGGCGTATGTGCCGTATTAATGCAGATGTCGATCAGGTTGCCGTATGGTCCGTTCAAGAACTTGCGAACGTCGATATTTCGCGCTGCGGTCTGAAAGGTTCGCCGACGCAGGTCGAGCGGATATTCCCTCCGGAAAAGAACGCGGATAAGCACATGCTGCGCGGCAGCGGCGCAGAATTGAGTAATGCGTTGGGCGCGCTGCTCAAAGAAAAGAAGTTAATATGAGGGAATACGCATGGCGCTAAACATACATCAATCGCTTCTCAATGAAGAGAATATCGCGCAATTGATCGCACTCTGCCCGTTTGCCGCCATAGACGTACAGGATGGCAGGCTACATATGGGCGCTGGCTGCAGGCTTTGTAAGCTTTGCGTGACCAGGGGCCCCCAAGGCGTAATCACCTGGGAGGACGAAGAAACACAACAGCTGGATAAAAGCAAGTGGGTGGGCATAGCCGTATTTGCCGAGCGCCGGGGCGAAAGTGTTCATCCCGTCACGCTGGAACTTTTGGGGAAAGCCGCGGAGCTTGCAAAAGTCACAGGGCACCCCATATACGCGTTGGCGATTGGCAGCCAAATGGCGGATATCGCAAATGAGCTGCTGCACTATGGGACGGATAAGGTGTTCGTATATGACGACGCGGCTTTGGAGCAATTCTCCATATCCCCTTATGCCAACGCGTTTTATGATTTTATCCAGCGCGTCAGGCCGTCGTCCGTATTGGTCGGGGCAACCAATATCGGCCGTTCGCTCGCACCTAAGGTGGCCGCGCGCTGCGGCGCAGGGCTTACCGCGGACTGTACGGTGCTGCAGATGCGGCAGAACACTGATCTTGTACAGATCCGTCCCGCGTTCGGCGGCAACATTATGGCGCAGATCATTTCGCCTAATACCCGCCCGCAATTCTGTACGGTGCGGTATAAGGTGTTTGCATCGCCCCGGCGTATGGACCAAGCGAAAGGCGAGATCGTCCATGTGGCGGTAGGTACACCGATGCTTGCAAGCGGCACTACGGTGCTCGAGGTCGTCAAAAAGCCCGCGGAGGTTGATCTTTCCGAGGCGGAGATCATCGTGGCGGCGGGCAGGGGCATTAAGAGTGCGAACGACATGCAGATGATCCGGGAACTTGCGGAGTTGCTCGGCGCGCGTGTTGCAGGTACCCGTCCTCTCATTGAAGCGGGATGGCTAGACGCCAAGCGTCAGATCGGGCTTTCGGGGAGAACCGTCAAGCCACGGCTGCTGATTGCGGTAGGTATATCCGGTGCGGTGCAATTTACTGCGGGCATGAAGGGTGCGGACTGCATTGTGGCGATCAACAGCGATGAACACGCGAATATATTCGATGTAGCGCATTATGGTCTTGTAGGTAATCTTTATGAAATTGTGCCGATGCTGATTGCAGGCATCCGGGAGGGCAGGTATGTATAAAAAAATCGACGAAGCCGACATTGCCTATCTCATACGAGTAACAGTGCCCGAGCGCGTCATCACGGGCGGGGACATCAGTCCCGACTACAGCCATGATGAGTTGGGCGGTATCGAGCGCCTGCCCGATGTGCTTGTAAAGGTTGTTTCCACAGAAGAGATTGCCGCCATCATGCGCTACGCCAACGAACAGCGCATTCCCGTGGTGGTACGAGGGAGCGGCACCGGCCTTGTCGGCGCCGCGGTCGCGCTGCATGGCGGTATCATGCTCGAAACCGTGCTGATGGACAACATACTCGAACTGGATGAAGATAACCTGACCGTTACCGTACAGCCCGGCGTGCTCCTCATGGAGCTTGCCGCCTTTGCGGAGAAGCATAAATTCCTGTATCCACCCGATCCGGGCGAAAAGACAGCCACGATCGGCGGCAACATTAGCACCAACGCAGGCGGCATGCGCGCCGTAAAGTATGGCGTCACCCGCGATTACGTACGCGGGCTGACGGTAGTGCTGCCAACTGGTAAGATAATTAAAACCGGCGGGAAAGTCGTAAAGAACAGCACCGGGTACAGCATTCAGAACCTCATTGTCGGCTCCGAGGGCACGCTGGGAATTATCACCGAAGCGGTCTTAAAGCTGATCCCGCTCCCTGCGGTCACGGTATCGCTGTTAATTCCGTTCTCCTCCATCAAAGAGGCGATCGGGACAGTCCCCCTGCTCATCAGGAGCCGTGCGTCGCTCACTGCGGTTGAGTTCATGGAACGGGACACCATCCTCTTTGCAGAGGAGTATTTAGGCAAGCGTTTCCCCGACACAAAAGCCCCGGCGTACCTGCTGGTAACTGTGGACGGCAACAGCCGGACAGTCGTCGATCAGGAACTCGCTATGATTGCGGATCTGTGCATCGGGCAGAGCGCGCATGACGCCTATATCGTGGATACCGATGAACGCAAGCAGTCTGTCTGGAGCGCGCGGGGTGCGTTCTTAGAAGCCATCAAGTCTTCCACCGACGAGCTGGACGAATGCGACGTCGTCGTACCCCGCGATAAAGTGGCGGAATTCATACTCTATACGCACGAGGTCGCAAAAGAACTTGATGTGCGCATCCCCAGCTTCGGGCATGCGGGCGACGGCAACCTGCATGTGTATGTC
>JAEXTB010000185.1 GCA_023453725.1 Bacillota bacterium
GCCAAAGAGCATGGCTTATACTTCCCATGACAGAAGACAGAAAGGGAGTATCACATATGCTCGGACTCATCACATTGTTAATTGCACTCGGCGCACAAATTGGATTTCTTATTTACCAGCTTACCACAAAGAACCGCCAGACGAAGGTGAAGCACATTACGCGGGTTGCCGCCTTTGGTTTTTTCTGCTTGCTTTTATTGTCAGGCGTTTATTGGTGGGGCTTCCGCTGGATGGGCTTGTTTATACTGCTTGCTGTGCTGGCCCTGATCAGCGTCATATATTTTATTCGGAAACCCAAGGAAGAAAAAGCATATAAAGCATATAAAGCGGTGCTCTCCTGCATAAACGGATGCATCCTTCTTACATTCTGCATCCTGCCAGGGATCATGTTCCCTCAGTTCAAACCGGTCGCTTCAACAGGTTCTTATGCTGTAGAAACAACAAGCGTAACACTCGTGGACGAAAACCGTGTTGATCCCTTTTCCGAAACGGGCGAAAACAGAAAGCTGACGGTTCAGTTCTGGTATCCGGCTGTTGAAGGCTCTAAGAAATTTCCGCTTGCCGTATTCTCACACGGTGCGTTCGGCTATCGCGGCAGCAATCGTTCCACATTTTTAGACCTTGCAAGCAACGGGTATGTGGTTTGCAGTATTGACCACAGCTACCACGCCTTCTTTGCGCAGCATACGGACGGCAGTACAACATTGGTGGATATGGAATTTCTCAACGACGCCGCCAACATTACGAATGATGCCTATGACGAGCAGACAACCTACACCAAGACCCACGAATGGCTGGCGCTGCGTACCGGCGATATTAATTTTGTGCTGGACAAAATACTGAATGCTCCGGATGAAGCGCTGCCTGCATCTGTCCGTTCCATGATTGATGCGGAAAAAATCGGGCTTTTCGGCCATTCGCTCGGCGGTGCGGCCGCAGCGCAGCTGGGGCGGGAACGCACGGATGTGGATGCCGTGGCCGTCATTGACGGCACGATGATCGGGGAGGAGATTGGCTTTGAAAGCGGGCAGCCAGACTTAAACATGGAGCCTTATCCTGTTCCCTTATTAAATTTGTACAACGACAGCCATTATGAGGACGCGCAGCAGGAAGGAACGGCATATAACAACCTTTCCGCCAGCGCCAATGCCAAAGAAGCCTACGATGTCGTCATCCGCGGTTCGGGACACCTGAACTTTACCGATCTCCCGCTCTTCTCTCCGGCGCTGGCGCGCATGCTCGGCACCGGCGAGGCAGACAGCCGGTATTGCATAGAAACGATGAATGAAATCGTACTGGACTTTTTCAACCATACGCTCAAGGATGCCGGTGCCCTGGACATACAAACGGAATATTAAGTGCATCGAGAGGCGGGGGGGCTTTAGACAGGAAGCCTCCTCGCCACCAGAATAGCCGGTAAGCTTGAAGGCGCTTCTATAAATAGCTATAATAGGGATACTCGGTTGACCATGCTTGCGCCACCCGGCTGCGGCGATACACTGGTAAACCGCTTGGCTTCCCGCATGGCAGACCCCCTCCGAAAAATGCCGGGGATGTAATATAGCTGATTATGAAGGTAGCGCATTGAAAGTTTCGGTTCAACAGATCGGTGCTGACAAGGAAGAACGGGCAATCATCCAATGTTATGAGGTAAACGACGATATAAAAAGCATCGTCTGTTTTATTAAATCAACCGGCGCAACGCTTGCGGGCTATATTGACGAAAGAGCAAGCCAAATTCCATTGCAGGACATTTTCTTTGTGGAAGCGGTTGATAACAAGGTATTTGCTTACACGGCGAAAAAAGTATACGAGCTTAAATGTAAGCTGTACGAGTTCGCAACGCAGTATGAAAGCAGAAAGTTTTTCAGGTGCTCCAAATCCTTCGTGATCAACCTGATGAAAGTTGACAATGTACAGCCTATTTTGAACGGACGGTTTGCGGCGACGCTGTTCAACGGCGAGAAAGTCATCATTTCCCGGCAATATGTGCCGGAGCTAAAAAAGCGACTGTTGAGTGAAAGCATATGAGTTTTAAGGCTTTTCTGAAGCGATGCCTGATGGAATACTTTATTATGACGACCTGTATCACAGCCGCAATTGCTGTCCTGGGGTTATCCCTTGATCCCACGGCGACGCTCGGCTATGAGGCATATTTTTCGCCTCTTATTTTCGGGCTTATCAGCCTTGTGCCCTCGCTGGTCACTTATTCCCGCAAGGAATTGTCCTTCCGTCAGGCACTTTTGCGCAAAGTGCTACACGTAATTGTGCTTGAAACGATGTTGATCGCTTTCGGGTTTTTATCAGGCATCCTTCACGGCATTGCCGACGCGTCTTTTTTTAGTCTGGCGGTTTTTATTGTTTATCTTATGGTCAATCTGATCAGCTGGCAGATAGACAAGAAAGATGCCGATGACATCAACAAAACGCTCAAATCCCTGCAAGGCAGAAGCTAGATTAAAAACAAAAGCCATCCGTTGGATGGCTTTTGTTTTTATTGCGGAAATGCGAGGGGTCTGCTACAGCGTCATAACCGCCTTGAGCGCGTTCGCGTGATCGTCTAAATACGCCTGCACATCCTGCGCAAAAGAGTCCATGTGCAGCGTATGCGAAATCATTGCGGACATATCCAGCATACCGGATGTGCAAAGGTCCAGGCAGGCGGGGAAGTAGAGCGCAGGCACGGCGTTGCTGGCCCGAATTTGCAGCTTGTTGTCATGAAAATGCCGCATATCGAATGTGGCAAACTGTTTGTCGCCTGTGCCTATGCCAATAAAGCCCATCACGCCGCCTACATTTAACAGCTTCATTGCGCCCGGCATGGCATCCGGCGTGGCGGTCATCAGCATTTTCTCCACACCGCCTCTTGCGAACGGGTATTGTGACAGATCCACCTGATCACTGTGAAGCACCTCGTCAGCGCCCCATTTCAATGCAAGGCGGTCGCTCACACCGCGCCCGGAACGGGTGATGCCGTATATTTTTCGCGCGCCGCTCAGCCGGGCAAGCCTAAGCGCAAACAACCCGATCGGCCCAAGACCATAGACAATGACGTCATCTCCCATTTGTATCCCTGTTACCTTCACAAGGTCATAGGCGACGCCCAGCGGCTCTATCAGTGCCGCCTCGGCATAGGAGAGGGAGGAAAACTTCACGCAGCTTTCGCAGGGCACCACCATATACTCAGCAAAGCCCATTGTACCAACACCGGAATTGAACATGGATCGGCCAGACATATCAAGATCCACTTTGCCGTCGCGGGAGAGTGAAGAGAACCTGTCAAACGTGCCGCTCTCCAAGCATACGTCGTCCCCGGGCGCGACATTGTGTACAGCCTGCCCGACCTGTTCAACTACACCCGCCACCTCGTGGCCGATGGGTTCGTACTCCTCCGCTTCCATGGCGGTGCGCAAATCCGTTCCGCACAGGCCGCAGGCTTTGACCTTTACCAGCACATCAAAGGGGCCTATCGGCGGGATGGGTATCTCACGTACCTGAAAATCGAGCTTCTTTTTTGCGAATATGGATTTCATAAGCGCCTCCCAAGTCATTTGTATTCATGGCCCGCGGCCGCAGGGTATGTTCAAGCATATGGCATGGCTTACTGCGATTGTTGTATTGTCCCTTTATTATATTAGAAAACGTATTGCCTGCCCATACCGTTTCTCGGCGCGGCGCGTCCGAATTCCTTGTTGGGCCGTTCACTTTTTGCTTCCCCACACTCTTACCCTGCTTTGGACGGGTATGAATAGGATAGAGCCGCGCACAAATACACACGAACGAGGGAACCACCATGACATACGCCGCAAATACCCCTGAGGAATACATTGCCCAAATACCGGAGAATAGAAAACAGGCAATTGCGCGGTTAAGAAGCGCCGTAAAAGAAAACCTGCCAGCCGGGTTTGAAGAGACCATGCAGTATGGCATGATCGGTTATGTTGTGCCGCACAGCATGTATCCCGCAGGCTACCATGTCAGCCCGAAAGAGCCGCTGCCGTTTATGGGAATCGCTTCTCAGAAAAACCATGTCTCGCTATACCATATGGGGCTTTACGCGTTTCCGGACGTTTTAGAATGGTTCACGGCGGAATATCCCAAGCATGTAACAGCCAAGCTGGATATGGGAAAAGGCTGTATCCGGTTTAAAAATACGGACGTCATTCCATATGGCTTAATCGCCGAACTTTGCAGGAAGATAGGGGTAGAGGACTATATCGCGAAATACGAGATATCGGTAAAGAAGTAATCCATGCGCAACTTCACAGCGTGCGTTTTTGTGGCACCTTGGGGTTTCGCTTTTGTTTCTCCCCATATAACACTGCGGGAAATGTAATATTTGTCAAGTAATGCTTGACAAAGCGATTGGGAAGTGATATTTCTAAGTGGTAAGTAATAAGTAGTAAGTAGACAGAACCTGAAGAAGTTCCGATGGCTTACTGAACCCAAATAAAGGAGCACAATATGGCAGACCTAGGCCTGGCCCAAAGTTTTTCGCTAATCGCATTGAATGCACAGGATAGCCTTCATAGAACCACTGTAAAGAAAATTGCGCTGCGCTGCATGGCAGCCGCCGTTGTTCTTGAAGCCTGCCTGGACAACACATTAAAACAAACAGGAAACACCCTGACGCTGCAAAAAGACGCGCTTTCCGGTTCCCATGCCTACCGGGACGCTGTTTTTACCCCGCTTCTTCACGGGAACGATGGGGGAGAGGGCGATTTTGGCTGGTGGCTGAAAAAGGCGGCCACGCTGTCCAACAGGCAGTTTAAGATATTTGAGCACGTGATGGCCAACTCTCTCAAAGAACTTGACTTGCTTGATGAAATTCCCAACCTGCTGGGATGCGATCTGTATTATGACTCCGCAGGCGTGGACATGAAAGAGTACCGCAGCAACCTTATGGAATACGAAAGGATCACGGAGTCGCTTCGGGCGGATATTCTGGAGGATGGCCCGGTAACGGAGGAGACTGTCTCTATGCTCTGGCTTCTTCGGGAAAGCGGATGCCTGCACGATCTGTTTTCAGAAAATGAGCTCGAAAAAGTCGCCGCGCGGATGGAGGCATTGTACCGGGAAAATGCGCTTGCAAAAGCGCTCTATCCAATCCGCATCTATCACGGCGTGGAATTCGCGGTCAAAAGATTCTTGCGCATGAAGAAGTCTGCCGTCAGGACACAGTTTGGGTCGGGCGTCAACTTCGTATACCCATTCCTTGAGCGCTCGCAGTCCATATTTATCGATACGGAGGCCTGGTTCTCCAATGCGGAAAAACGGCTGCAGGATGTTAAGGTACGCCTGGAATCAAACGGCCATATCTTTACTGTG
>JAEXTB010000192.1 GCA_023453725.1 Bacillota bacterium
GCTTATCGCAGCACAGGCGGCGGACGCGCTTGTGGGAATCCGGGGCATTGAGGCGGCGTTTGTGCTGGGCATACAAAACGGGGAAGTCAATGTCAGCGGCAGGTCTCTGGGTCGCGTAAATGTGCAGCTGATTTTAGAGCGCATTGGCGGCGGCGGCCACCTTACCATGGCGGGCGCGCAGCTGAAGAGTATGACGCTTGAAGCCGCGGTGGAGCTGGTAAAGTCCACAGCAATTGCGTATATGAAAGAGCTGGACGGCTAAGGGCCGTCCACACTGAATATTGAGTAACCGCAAGGGAGGAAAAGAGTATGAAGGTTTTATTGGAGCAGGACGTCAAGGGTACTGGCAAGCAGGGGCAGATTGTGGAAGTGAGCGACGGGTACGCCCGCAATTTCCTGTTGCCGCGCAAGCTTGCAACACCGGCGGATGCGGCCTCTATCAATGCGGCAAACATCAAAAAGTCCGCAGCACAGCATAAGAAGTTCCAGGAAGGCGTACAGGCACGCGAGCTTGCAAAGCAGGTATCCGCCATTACCGTGAAGATTTCCGCCAAGGTCGGGGAAAACGGGAAGCTGTTTGGCTCCATCACCGCAAAGGAAATTTCGGCGGCATTGGAAGCACAGCACAAGATCGTGATCGACCGCAAGAAGATCGAGCTTAGCGATCCCATCAAGGCGCTGGGCAGCTTGCAGGTAAAAGCACACCTGTATGAAAATACGGATGCGGCATTTACTGTCGAGGTTGTTGCGCAGTAAGAGCGTGCGAGGCCATACGCCATACAAGGGGGAGAACGGTACGTGGAAGAATTGCGCGTGGAGCAGGAAACCAATGTGGTAACTGCGGCGCCGCACAGTGCGGCGGCGGAAATTTCTGTACTGGGCAGTATGCTGCTGGACGGCTCTGCCCTAGATATGGCGATTGAGCTGCTGGAGTCGACGGATTTTTATTTTCCCGCCAACCAGGATATATTCGCCTGCATGCGTGGGCTGCGGGCTACAGGCGCGCCGGTCGACTCCGTTTCTGTGGTAGCGGAGCTTGATCGCCTGGGCAAGCTGCGCGCTGTGGGGGATGTCGCATACATCTCCGATCTTACCATGCAGACGGTGTCCGCCGCGGATGTGGAACATTACATCAAAATCGTACAAGAGCGCTCCATGCAGCGCCAATTGATCCGCGCGGGCAATCTCATCTCAAAAGACGCCCTTGACACGGCGCGGGATCTTGAGCAGGTATTAAGCGATGCGGAGCGCCGCATCTACGATATTACATTAAAGAGAGCTGCGGATACTCTTTTGCCGGTGCAGGACTCCATGTATGAGGCATACGCCCACCTGGGAGAACTCATGAACCTGCAGGGGCGACTGATTGGGGTCAGTACAGGCTTTTCCGACCTTAATTCAAAGACCTCTGGCCTCAAGAAGTCCGATTTGATTATTGTAGCCGGACGCCCGGCTATGGGTAAGACAAGCTTTGCCATCAATATTGCGCAGTACGCTGCTCTGCATGATTCCCGCTCCGTGGTCATTTTTTCTTTGGAAATGGGGCGTGAGCAGCTCATTACCCGTATGTTCAGCTCCGAAGCCGAAGTGGACATGCAGAAGCTTTTGACCGGGGCCACCACCGAGGCGGATCTCATTAAAATCGCGCAGGTGCTTGGCGTCATGGGCAACAGTAAGCTTTTCATTGATGATTCCGCAGGCGCTACGGTACCAGAAATGCGCAGCAAATGCCGCAGGCTCAAAGCGCGGCATGGGCTGGATCTGATTGTGATCGACTATTTGCAGCTGATGCGCTCCTCCAAAAAGACGGACAACCGCCAGCAGGAAATTTCAGATATCACCCGGTCCCTCAAAATTCTTGCGCGTGAATTGGACGTACCCATTATTGTACTCAGCCAGCTTTCCCGTGGGCCGGAGCAGAGGAAGGACGACCACCGTCCTATGATCTCGGACTTGCGCGAGAGCGGTGCGATTGAGCAGGACGCCGATATTGTCATGCTGCTTTACCGTGAGCAGGTGTATAACGAGGAGGCCGACAATACGGCGGAAGTGATTATCGCCAAGCACCGCAACGGCCCCACGGGTACCGTCAAGCTTTATTGGATGGGCGAATATACCAAGTTTAAAAACCTCGCATATTCCTAACGGGGGAAGGAAATTGCCATGACAAAGATCGCACTCATTACCGGCGCTTCCTCAGGCATAGGCGCACAGACGGCGCTGCTGTTTGCGCAAAAAGGGTATACCGTTTATGGCGCTTCAAGATCCGGGCGGTTAGAGAAACTTCCGGACGATGCGCTTGGCTTATTGCTGCCGCTTGCGATGGATGTGACAGATGAAGAAAGCGTGAAGAACGGTGTGGCGCAAATCCTGCAGAAGGAGGGCTGCATCGATGTCCTCGTTCATGCAGCGGGTAACGGCATCAGCGGCCCGGCAGAGTGCTGCACTGCGGAGGATGCGCAGCGTCAGATGGAAGTCAACTTTTACGGCGCAATCCGCCTGCTCAATGCGGTTTTGCCCTCGATGCGCCAAAAAGGCAGCGGGCATGTGGTGCTGGTGGGCTCGGTGGGCGGCGTGTTCGCCGTTCCGTTCCAGACGCTGTACAGCAGCTCTAAGGCGGCGCTTGCCATTTTGTGCGACGGACTTCGTATGGAGCTGAAACCTTTTGGCGTAAAAGCCGCCATTGTGGAGCCGGGAGACGTGAAGACCGGTTTTACCGATGCGAGAAAGCCGATCTCCGGCATGTGCAAGGACTATGAACAAGCGTGCTCCCGGGCCATCTCGCGTATGGAAAAAGATGAGCGCAACGGCATGCATCCGCAATTGGTCTCAAGCGCCATCTACCGTACGGCAGAAAAGAAAAACCCCAGGGCGCATACCGTGGTGGGCGGCGTCTACCGCATATTTGTGTTCTTAAAACGGATTTTGCCCTACGGACTTACGGAAAAACTGCTGTATGCCATGTATTTGAAGTAGTCGCATTTTTCGTGCAGGGGACTGTGCAGGCGTAAGAACGCTTCTCAACTGGCTGAAGCAAAAACACGATGTTAGCATGATGATAGAACGATTGTTCGAAATGAACGAGCGTTCTTTTTTATTGCCGAATGCTGTGCCAGCTTGGCGCAGACAACAAAGGAAATGGGGGAGGTCTATGGTTCAAAAACGGTTTTTCATTGCGCTTGATATCAAACGCCCCACGGCGAATCGGGATTTTGAAGTGGTGGAGGGCGATAATGGGAATGTACTGGAAGTGACGCTGACAGATGACGGTACGGCGGTGGATTTGACAGGCTGTAAAGTGTGCGCCATATTCTCAAAATCCGATGGAAACACGGCGCAGCAGGATACGGATGCGCATGGCATTTCGGTAACGCTGCCCAACAAGCTCACGATATCGCTCTACACTACAAGCGTTGCGCCGGGGCTGGTGGAATGCGACCTGCAGGTATATTCCGGCCCAGACCATACTGTGCTTTCCACCTCTGCAAAGTTTAATTTCATGTGCCGGCGAGGAATCGCCAATGACGATACGATTGAGGCGACCGATGAGTGGCCGATATTGATCGGCGTGCTGCAGCGCGTGGAAGCGGCGGAAGAAGCGGAGGAACACCGTGTCACTGCCGAACAGGGGCGCGTATTGGCGGAAGGACAGCGTGCAACATCTGAAATCGCGAGGAAAAATGCAGAGGATACGCGCGGCATTGCAGAGGGCGCAAGGTTACTTGCCGAACAGGGGCGGGCAACAGCGGAAAGCAGCCGATCTGCCGCCGAGCAGGCGCGTGTGACGGCGGAAACAGTGCGCAGTTCCAATGAGAGCGCGCGCATATTGGCGGAAAGCGCGAGAGCCGGTGCAGAGACAACCCGGCAGGCTCAGGAGGGCGGGCGCGTTGCAGTGGAGGCTGCGCGCGTTACCGCGGAGCAGGAACGCGCCGGGCGGGACGCGGACTATCGCAAGCTTGAACCCTATGACTCTATGGCCTCCTATGTCCCACTCAATAAGGTGACATACGAGGGTTCCTGCTACCAGTGCATACAGCCCGCAACCGGCATTGTACCGACCAATACTGATTATTGGGCATTGATCGCCAAAGCTGGCGAAGGCTCCGGTGATATGCTCAAAGCGACCTATGATGCGGATAACGACGGCGTGGTGGATGATGCGGCAAAATTGGGCGGACAGGCAGCGTCTTACTATGCAACGGCTGCAGATTTAACCGCGCATGCCGGGAACACAAACAACCCACATGGAGTAACGCGGGCGCAGATCGGGGCGGCAACGGTGCGGGATTTTATTGTCAACGTCAACCCTGGAAATTGGTCGGCTGGGCCCCCGTGGACTATGACGATAACTGTTGCAGGCATGACTGCAGCAATGCGCCCGTTTGCAGATGTGGTGCCGTGGTATGACGGGTACAGTGTTCAAAGCGTTATTGACACAATTACTGCGTTTAGTCGCATTGACCGAATCGTGACAAACAACGGCTCTGTTACGCTGTATTGTTATCAAGAGGCTCCTGTGACGGGGATATGGATCGATATTAGGTTAAGGGTGGTGCAGTAAATGGCAGAAGGATATATTTGCAGGCGGGGCGGCGTCAGTTTACCAAGCACCATTACAGCAGGGGATACGGTAATCTATGCGGGTATTTCAAACGGGGAATACACACAAAGCCAAAGCTATGTGAATACCTCGTTGGGGTTCACTACGGTTAGGGCGGGTATTTACCGCCTTACGTATCAAGTGGGCTCGTTTGGACAAACCGCAGGGCAAGCCCGAATTACCCTTAGTAACGTGGCTGTATCAGGAAGCGAAGTTCCTCTAACAAACCTCGCATCAAAAACAATAGACATAGCTATTAGCGTGGGTGTGACGGTTCAGCTACAACATCTGGTACAAAATGCGAATTACAGGGCGTGGGCACCTATTTTGAAAGCATCTATACTTGCTCCTGCAATACAGACCCAATATAACAAAATACTGACTTCATTGTAAGGAGGCTAGCATGTTTATTAGGATTGATTATGATATAGAACAGCGTGCCGCTATTATTGAAAAAATTATGTCAGAGAACAAAGTTATTCGGCAAGACGTAACCATTGGCCTTGATGATAATGGTCGTCTTACAAACTGCTATTTCGTGGTGGAAGATGCTATAATCCAAGAACCAGATTTGATGCGCTAAGTCGATGCCCAAATACCTGATATTGAAGCGATTTTATTTTTCACAGAGGTGGAGTATGACCCATATATGGATTTCTAAGGGCATAATATCGCGGAGGCTATAATGGGTAGCCATTTGATAAAATGAGCGTTATCTGCTCCATAACGGAATGCCGTGCAGGGAAACGATGATCCTGGCATTTATGGCGCATAGCCAGCCCATTTCGAAAAGCCTCGCTATATACGAGGCTGCTCACCGATAAGCACGCATATCAAGTGCAAGCTATTTTTACCCTGGTCTGAAACGGCTGCATACGCTTTAGGTTACGCACAATAGCACGCGATAGATGAGCATGGTTACAAATAGCGTATGGGAAAGCAGGCGTTTAGTGGATGGGAGGATATATATGAGCGAATTTTCCTACGTTATTAATACCGGCCTTGTATGGCTGATCCCACGCAACAAACGCAAGACCACAGACCACATTCAAATCCATCACACAGTTGGCAAGTATGGCTCACCGGAAAGGTGGGCCGCTTTGCATCAGAGCAGGATTGCAGACGGACAGCGCGGCGTTCCGTATTCCTACCTAGTATTGAAGGACGGTGCAATTTACCTAGGGCGTGGGCATGAGTACGGGCATGGTGGCGTCAAAGACAATGTCACAAACAATGCCAACCAGCGCAGTGTTGCTATCGCGCTTGACGGAGATATGCGCGCGGATGGCCTGCCTACAGAACAGCAGCTTGTGGCGGCGATCCTTCTTACCAGGGATTTGATGGCCCTATACAAGTTGCCCGCTGGCGCTGTACTGGGGCACAACGAGGTCCCACTCTATGAGAATGGCAAGCCTACCGGAAAGACATACGCGACATTGTGTCCCTGTATTGATATGGCAGCTTTTCGTACCACACTGAGCATGACAATACCCGAACCCAATACAGAACCCGAACAGCCCGCCACGTATTTTCCTGCATTTTATGCCTACGTTGGCGATAACGGTGTCAATGTGCGCAGCGGCCCTAGCATAGCCAGCGGAGTAATCGGGAAGTTATCAGCAGGGAATAAGTGCATTGTGCTGGGCATGGAGAATGGTTGGGCAGAGGTTATTCTTCATGAACAAGCCCCCATGCTACGCGGCTGGTGCATTGATACTTACTTGAGGAGGATATAACATATGGCGGAAAGCCAGGTACAGGAGATCCTTTTAAAACTGGAACGCATTGAACAAAAGCTGACAACTGCGCTAACAGACATTGATGATCATGAGAACCGTATTCGTTTTTTGGAGAGCAAAGGCGGAAAGCGCTGGGAGACGCTGGTGGGGCAGCTCATTACACTCACTGCGGCGGCCGCCTCCGGGTGGCTGCTGGCACAGATCAAGTAAAATGGAGGGATGAATATGGAAGCGGTAGCTATCCTGGTCGTATTGGCCTTGCTTGTTGAGGCAATTGTGGAGACCGTAAAGCAGGCGGTGGCGGGTGGCATTCAGTGGCCTGCTGTGGCCGCAATGGCAGGGGGTATCGGCGTCTGCATTGCCGCTGGCGTAGGCATATTTCAGATATTAGGCATCTCTTTTCCGAATTGGTTGGATAGTTTGATAACGGGAATATTGGTCAGCCGGGGCAGTAATTTTATCAGCGATTTGTTTGGGAAGATAAAAGTCACCAAGTAAATTACGCAGTATGTACACAAAGAAAAGCCCGCCTTTACAGGCGGGCTTCTTTTTGTGCAGTGTTGTTCCCGAATTTAGGAATTTAGCTTACGCACGAACCTTCTTGACAGCTACAACAGCGGCAGCGGCCAGAACGATCATCACAAAGCCAACGATGCTCGCGGCATCACCGGTCTTCGGGGGATCAACAACGATGTTGTCAGGAACGGTTACATAAGCGGTCCAGGGCTTGATCTCAACGGTCGCGGTGAGGGTGTCACCGGATACGAGGCCAGTCCAGAAGGAGTCGCGTACATAGTTGCCGATGAGCATGTAATCCATGCCGAACACGTCCTTAACGACGTCTTCATAGATATCCATGGTGCGCTCGAAATCAGCGCCGGAGGTCTTGACAACGTTGCCAGAGATGATGCCCAGGGTGCCGCCAACGGTTACGCCCAGAGCAAAGTCAGCCGAGGAAGCGGTTGCTTTAATGTTCATACCGGTGGACTTGTTCTTGCTGTCAACATCGATGGTGATCAAAGCGTCTTTATAGTCGCCTTCCTTAACCTCGATGGTGTAGCTGCCGGAGTTCTTCTTGATGAGGTAATCAACGCCATCAAGGGTGTAAGTTACGCCAGCGGCAGTGGGGGTCTTGGGTGCAGTGCCATCAACGAGTTCAGCGGTGATGGAAGCATCTTCGCCGGTAACCTTAGCGAAAACCAGCCACTTCATGGTCACTTTGCCATCCAGAGCGGTGTTGGTTGCGCCAGCGATATCAACGGTGTAACCGTCAGCCTTATCGGTCTTGTCAGCGATAGCAAGGGCCTTGTCGCCTTTGATAGCGCGATCAGTCACGTTGAAGGTAACGTTGTCGCCAGAAATATCGAGAACGGTGTAGCCTTCATCCTGGGGATTTTCATCCTTGGGGATGTACAGCTCAACGATAGCAGCAACGACTTCGTTCTTGGCATAGCCGCGATCCGAGGGAGGCAGGCTGGTGATGCCGAAGAATTCGTCATTGTCATACTCTACGAGATAAACATCCAGCTCAAAGGGAACTGCGGTGCTGGCTTCGGTGGTGTCGGAGGTGAACGCCATGGCGGGCAGGGCGATAGCCAGAGCCATAACCAGAGCGAGGACCAAAGTCAAAAACTTTTTCATGGTATTACCCCTTTCGTTTAATGTGTTTTCTTGCAAATGAGAGTGGGAACCTCTTGCACACTGATACTGTATCAGACTTGTTTCAGGGTGTCAATAGAATATTACGAAATAATTACAAAATGGCGTAATAATTTTCGGACTTTGTTACTTTTATAAAACTTGCAAACCAATAAATTCTGTTCATTCCGCGGATTTTAACCCCGGAACAGGCGAAAAGCATATGATACTTTAAAGGGCTCTCTCAAAGTAATGAGTAACTCAAATAAAAAAGCCTCAGGGAAGAATGGGGAACAACCATGTTTGAATATGTTACGGATGTTGGTCTTGCCTGGCCGAAAGGGCGCACCCACAGAAAGCTGACAGACCATATCCAAATTCACCATACGGTAGGTAACTATGATGCGCCAGAAAAATGGAAGGCGCTCCATAACAAAAGGATTGAAGAAGAAGGATGGAAAGGCATTGAATATTCCTTCGGCGTCAATACACAGGGGATGGTGTTTGGT
>JAEXTB010000238.1 GCA_023453725.1 Bacillota bacterium
TTACTTCACAGCCTTGAGGAAGAAGTACAGGCGGGACTGCGCGTTGGCATTGTCAAAGTTGTTGCCGCAGGTGTAAACGGTGAGGAAGATGTCGTCCGTAGAAACCGGCGTGTTGAACTTGTATTCAGAGCGGTTCTTCTGGTATTCGACCCAAGCCTTCACCTGAGAGGGGCTGTAGCTGCTCAAGGGGTTGATGTTGTACTTGAGCGTGCTTGTGGATTCGTTTGCGGCGGTCTCATACATTGCCCAAACCTGCCACTGGTTGTAACCGAACAGGTTGATGTTCCAGATGCGGTTGTTGGCGACGGTCAGGCTGGGTACGTTGGTGAGGGAGCCCTTCTTTGCGCCGGAATCGGTGCTCTGGTGCACAGAGTAACCTAAAGTCTTTTCCTGCAGATAGTGCAGCTGGTGCAGCATCGTGCCGGACTGGCGCATGTGGTGGCCGGTGATGGTGTTGTTGCGCACCATGTCGCCATAGAAGGCATAGATCGCGCCGGAGCTGGAACTGCCCTTCGTTGCGCTGTGGTTCGCGTAGAAATGGACATCGCCCTTCTTGAAGAGGATGGGGTGGGAGATGTTCGTGCCGCTGATGTTGATGTAGCCGATGACATCGGAGTTCGCCTTCTGCGCCTTAGAAAGGGCAGTCTGGATGGCGGCGGGGGTGGTGGATTCAAACGGCATTACCTTGATATCGCCCTTGCCGACGGTGATGGCGCCGGTGTCCTTGCCGCCGACGGTGCCGGTGGTGGGCGCGGTGGTGTCGGTGCCTACCTGCACATAACGTTTATCCACATACCCGGTCTTACCGGAAGCGCTCACCTGATAATAGCTGCCGCTTTCACCGAGAATGGTGACGGTGGTGCCCTTGTTGAGCTTCATCACAAGCGAACCGGAAGAACTGGCCTTAGAGCGCATGTTCGCGTAGCTGCTTACGTTGTAGATTGTGCCCGTCGTGCCGCCCGTGGTGCCGGTGCTCGGGGTGGAGCCGGAGCTGACCTTCACGTAAGACTTGCTGATATAACCGGTCTTGCCGGAAACAGTGACCTGGTAGAAGCTGCCGCTCTCGCCGAGTATGGTGACGGCGGTGCCCTTGTTGACCTTCATGACGAGCGTGCTCTTGGCATCCGCTTTTTCGCGCATGTTGGCGTAGCTTGATACATTGTAGATGGTGCCGGTGGTCGCCGCGGAACCGGAGGCTGCCTTCATGTTGGCAAGCGTACCGCCCGTGACGATGGAAACGGCGGTCTTTTCAATGTAACCTACCGCGGTGCCGGTGGCGCTGGTACGGATGACGTACACGTTCTTTGCGCTCACCTGGGATTCAATGCCAACGATGTCGTTCTTTGCGAACGTGCCGATGATTGTGGTCTTATCGGCGGTCGCATAAACCTGTGTATTATCTGCGGCAACCTTGCCGTAGGCCGTGATGTTTGCTGCAAGCGCGGGCGCCGCAAAGCCGAGCAGTACTGCCAGGCAGAGTGTAAGCGCCAGGGTGCGCAGTCCCTTGCGGGTGGTTTTCATGAGATGTCCCTCCTTGTCGTTCGTGTTTTAAATAATAGTCCTGTTCAAATCCGCGTCAGTCCACGTTCTTGAGGAACACAAACAGGCGGGAATTCGCGGTGGAGGAGTCATAGTTGGTGCCGCAGGTGATCAGCGTCATAAGCTGATCCTTTTCCGTTACGGGTACCCCAAACTTGATCTCCGAGCGGTTGAGCTGGTAATCGATCCAGCTCTTTACCGAGCCTGGGTTCAGGTTCCAGTTATTGCGCAGCGTGTTAATGGATTCGTTCGCCTTTACCTCATACATGGCGTACACTTCCCACTTCTGCTTGCCGAATATGGAAATGTTCCATACGCGGCCTGCGCTGGTCTTGTACCAATCCTTCAGGGTGCTGGAAAGCCCTCTGCCGCAGGAGCCGGACTGGCACTTAGAGTATCCGAGGGCCGCTTCCTGCAGGTGGTGCAGCTGATGGAACACGCTGCTCGACCCGCGCAGGTTGTGGCCGAATATGACGACATTCTTGGTCAGGCTCTTGGAGAAGGGGTATACGCCTTCATAAGACTTCTTCTTGTAGATGTTATGGTTGGCGTAATACCAGTTGGCGCCGTAAAGGATGGGTTCATCCACATTGGTGCCGGGCACCTTGATCCAGCCTAAGGTATCGGAGTTGATCTTCTTCGCGCTGGCGATTTTGCTGGCAAGCGAATCGCTCGCGGAGATATTGGTGTTGGCCTTTGTGCTTTCTTCAGCAACATCACCGGTAGCGGTCTGGGCGTTGCTTGCCGCCGCGGTTGCCGCAGGCGTAGCAGAGGGGGCAGGGGTGGCGGTGGGCTTCGGCGTTGCGGCTGCCGATTCTCCGCTCAACAGGCCGTCTTCCTTGACATGGGCCATATCAATATAGCCCGTGATGCCGTTATAAGAAGCGGGAACCCATGTCTTGCTGAAGCTTGCGTCAAGCAGCGTCACATGTTCGCCCGGCGCAATCTCAGTTACCAGTGCGTAGGAGCGGCTTGGGCCCGTGCGCAGCACGGTGTTGCGGGTGGTGACCACTTCTTTTGTCGCCGCCGTAGAGGCGGGGGCTGCAGTAGTGGTGGTAATCTTCAAATACTGCGCGGTGATGTAGCCTTCCTGGCCTGAAACGTTCACCTTCCACCAACCGCTGGTGCTGGTGTTATCCAATACCGTTACCGTAGTGCCTTTTGCCACCTTGGCAAGAGACGCATAGCCCGTACCGGGGCCGGTACGCAGCATCACGCTGCCGGTGGTGACCGCAGACACTGTGGCGGTTGCCGCAGCCGCGGCAGGAACGAAAACAGTGAGCATAACGGCGAGAGCGAGCAATAGCGCGCCAAAGCGCGCAGTCCGGTTCAATGACATTGGAAGTCCCCTTTCAAAACTGTGTGTAGAAAATATGGGAAAACATACCGTTTGAGCGTCAATCCTTTTTATTCCCGTCACCGCTGCGTTTATTCGGAACGGAAGGCTTCTTTTCCTCCTCATCGAACTCGAAGGCGGCGCGGGGTGCCGGTTTCTCGCCTCGGGGTCTTCCGGCAGGCTCCTGCTTTTTGCTTCTGTCCGTCATGCGAAGCGTAAATACAAACAGAAGTATGACCCCAACAAACGTCAATCCCCACAGAATTCCAAGCGGGATGTTCCAACTGCCATTGCCAGAGCGGATGTTGAGATAATCCACAACACCCGTTGCAATCATCAGCGGCCCAAGTATGAAAGACAATGTCCGCATCATGTTGCGGTATTTTTCTTCCATGCCCTTCTTGATGTTCTCGTTCTTGAACATCTGACCCGTTTTCATTATGGCGCCATATAAAATATAGACGCCCAGCCCCACCTCGAAAATCACGAACATGTTGTCCATGCTGCCCTCCTGCCGGTTACCCGGTTCCACATAAAATATCCGCTCCCCGAGCGGAGAAGAATGGGTATAGGCGCAGCCGGACAAACTGTTCATGCGTATTATATCAACTATAACGAAGCAGGTGCAATGTTGGTTGCGCTATATCCACAATGTTCAAAGTTTGTTAATATAATCTAATCCAATTTCCCCGAAATTTGTCTGTCCGTCCATGTATGAAGCAACGGGCAGCGCCTTCCGGCACAAGTTTACCGTTTCTTTTCAAAAAATGCCTGCAGCAGTTGCGCGCACTCTTCCTCCAGCACGCCGCCGGAGAGTTCGATACTATGGTTAAACCAGCCGTCCGTAATATCCGCTACAGATCCGCAGCAGCCTGCGCGCTCGTCAAACGCGCCAAACACAATGCGCGATACCCGTGCGTTGATGGCAGCACCCGTGCACATGGCGCAGGGCTCCAGCGTGACATACAGCGTGCTTCCGTTTAAGCGGCCGCCCTGCTTGCGGGCACCTTCCTTGATGACATTTAATTCCGCATGCGCCGTCGGGTCGCTTGCGGCCTCGCACAGGTTGTGGCCCCGGGCAATGACTTTGCCGTTTTGCACCAGCACCGCCCCCACCGGTACCTCGTCGAGTTCAAATGCGCGCTGCGCCTCCTCCAGCGCCATACGCATAAAACGCTCGTCCATTCTCCTCTACCTCCATTCCGTTGCCGTTTGCGCTTATGTTGGCCTATGCGCCCCGTTCCGTCACAGCACCCTGCCGATTTCTGTTCTTTTCAACAAAGGCAAGGCACCTTAAAGCGATATCCTCCCGCTCCTGCCCATACGGGCAGCCATGCGTGGAGCGCTCCAAATATACGGTAGTACATGCGGCGCTTTTTACGCTGCGTTCTATCATGCCCACGCTTTTTAAATCCACACGGTTGTCGTTGCGGGATTGAAACAGCAGTATGGGGCAGGTGATGTTCGATATTTCCTGCTTTGCAAGCGCACACAGCCGCTTGATATCCCGAATACGGCGGATTGGCGTGCCGATATATCCCTGTGCGTACGGGTTGCCCTGATACGCTGCGGGCACATTGTCATAAATATAAGGTTTTACAGCGCCGATAGGCCCTGCCAGATGCAAGTACGCTTTGAGCCGCAGCGGCGCGCAAAAAAGCACAAGCCCGCTTATTTCCGTACGCGCGGCAAGCAGCATGGCAAGCACCCCGCCCATGGAATGCCCCAACACAAAGATCTCGGTGCATCCGGCTTTTTTGAGTGCTTCGTATCCTTCTTCCGCGTCACGCAGCCAGTCCGTATAGCGCTGCCCGTTCATATCCCGAAGCGAGGTGCCGTGGCCGCTGAGCATGGGGGAGTAGACCGTATGCCCGGCAGAAGCGAGCGCTTCTGCAATAAACCGCACATTGGCCGGTGTGCCGGTAAACCCGTGCATCAGCAGGCAGCCCGTTTCGCTGCCCGCATGAAAGTATGGCTGCGCAAGCTCAGTAAACGTCTGCACCGTATCCGGTGTAACGAGTCGTTTTCCCATCAGCACGCCACCTCCCGGGGCATTCCCGCCTCAATCCGGCGGGACTTGCCAAGTAACCTAATGAGTAGTATATCATTTGCAGCAGGGCACGTAAACGGCGGCTGCCGCGGATTTCTTTATCTCTTTGCGGGAAGAATTTCCAGCCAGTAGTTGTCCGGATCGGCGATGAAGTAAATCCCCATTTTCGGGTTCTCATAGCAGATGCAGCCCATCTCTTTGTGGTGCGCATGGGCAGCCGCAAAATCCTCTGCCTCAAATGCAAGATGGATTTCATTCTCGCCCAGATCGTATGCCTGCGGATGGTCCTTTACCCAGGTCAGCTCCAGCTGATGCCCGCCCGCTCCGTCCGAAAGAAATACAAGCTCAAACGAGCCGTCCTCCGCCTTCTTATACCGCACAGGCGTCAGTCCCAACGCCTCTTTATAAAAAGCGAGGCTCCGCTCCAAGTCCGTCACGTTAAAGTTGTTGTGTATCATCCGAAAACGCATTGCTGTTGTTCCTCTTTCTTCAGTCGTAAGTCGTTCTTTTTATACGCCGCGCCTTTATTATAGCACAGTTCCTCCTGTGCAAAACCCCGAGAAAAGAGCATATCGGCACCCTTCCATACATGATACGCAGGCTTTACAAAATGCGGCCGCAAATTTTACCGCATACGGCACATCGCGCTATACATCCCGCCATATATTTTCTATAATAAGGGAAGAAATCACGGATGAAGCACATCTCTTAGAAATGAGGAACCTTCCATGCAGGCAAAACAGAAGCGGTTTACAAAAACCGAAACTTCGTGGATGCTCTACGATTGGGCAAACTCCGCGTATTCCATACTGGTTGCCGCGGTTTTGCCGCTGTTTGCAAGCTCCATGGCGGAAAACGCCGGGGTATCCGCCGTACAGCACACCGCAAACTGGGGGTATGCAAGCTCACTCACAGGGCTTGTTGTAGCCGTTCTCGCGCCCATATTGGGTTCCATTGCGGATTACCGCACGCTTCGCATGCGCCTGTTTACCGCATTCTTTGCGGTGGGCGTGCTCTCCACAGGGTTAATCCCGGTGACCAATGCGTATGTCGGTCTTTTGATTTTATACGGCATCACAAACTTCGGTTTCTCCGGCGCAAACGTATTTTACGATGCGTTCCTTGTAGACGTCACCACGCCAGAGCGTATGGATAAAGTCAGCACGTGGGGGTTTGGCCTTGGCTATATCGGCGGCAGCACAATCCCGTTTCTTGTGAGCATCGCGCTGATCATGAAAGGTTCCGCTTTTGGCATCGACGCACTGATGGCCATGCGCATCGCATGTTTTATTACCGCGCTGTGGTGGGCGCTCTTTACCATCCCGTTCTTCCGCAATGTGCGTCAGGTTACCGCCATCGATCCGGAGCCGCATATGATTGCAAACAGCCTCAAGCGTCTGGGCGGGACATTCCGGGACATCAAGAAGCACAAGCATCTGTTTGTCTTCCTGATTGCGTACTTCTTCTATATTGACGGTGTGGGCACCATCATCAAAATGGCATCCACTTACGCTGCGGCACTTGGCCTTGACGCCACCAGCATCATACTCGGCCTGCTGCTGACCCAGGTGGTCGCATTCCCGTGCTCCATTCTCTACGGCAAGCTGTGCGAGCGGTTTTCCGCAAAGAAGATGCTCTATGTTGGCATTGTCACTTACCTGCTTGTGTGCGTGGTGGGTTTTGTCATGGCGCACGCGTGGCAGTTCTTCCTGCTTGCGGGGCTTGTGGGCACCGCACAGGGCGGTATCCAGGCCCTTTCGCGTTCCTACTTTGGAAAACTTATCCCGGATAAGCGCCGCTCTGGCGAATTCTTCGGGCTATACAACATATTCGGCAAGTTTGAAAGCGTGATGGGCACGGCGCTCATGGGCCTTGTTGCTTCCCTGACCGGGCGCGTCAACGATGGCGTTGTGCCCATTGCCATTACATTCCTTATCGGCGCAACGCTGCTTTTCTTTGTGCCGGAGGGTCAGAAGAACGCACAAAAATAGAATTTTTAGTAGTAAAAAGGGGGCGGTTTCGCCCCTTTTATTTTGCCTCTATATTTACTTATTTCGCCGCATCCCGCAGCTTACTGATGATACGGTTTTCGAGGCGTGAAATTTGCACCTGGGAAACGCCCATCAGCTGTGCAATTTCAGACTGCGTCTTATCCTGAAAATACCGCAGCACGATCAGTTGCCTTTCCCGCGCCTCCAGTTGCCCCAGCAGTTCTTTTAAAAGAATGCGGTCCACTACAAATGTATCCTCCGCGCCCTCCTGCTGCATGCGGTCCATTAAAGTCGCTTCCGAGCCATCGTCATACACATGCTCGTAGAGCGAAACATGCGGCCGTACGGCTTCGAGCGCCGCCGCGATATCTTCCGGCTCCGCTTCCACCTCGCGCGCAATTTCCTGTATGCCCGGGTCGCTGCCGAGTGTCCTTCTCAGCCGTTCCTGCGCCGCGGCCACGCGGGTGGCCAGCTCCTTGATGGAGCGGCTCACTTTAATCATGCCGTCGTCCCGCAAAAACCGTTTAATTTCCCCGGCGATCATCGGGACAGCATATGTGGAGAAGCGTACGTTAAACGACTCATCATAGTTTTGGATGGCTTTCACCAGCCCCAGACACCCGATCTGGAACAGATCATCAAATTCAATTCCCCTGCCGAGGTATTTCTTTACGATAGATTTGACAAGTGCTGCGTTGTGCCGTACCAGCTCCTCCATCGCCATGCCGTCCCCGCCCTGCGCGCTGCGTATGAGCGGGAGGACCTCTTCATGGGGCAGCGGCGCTGCATCCATCATTGCGTCGCCTGCCTCTTGAATGTTTTTCTCATGGTGACCTCGGTGCCGCCGTTCACGCGGGAATTGACCGCCACTTCATCCATGAATGTTTCCATCAGCGTAAAGCCCATGCCGGAACGCTCCAGCTCCGGGTGGGTGGTATAAAACGGCTGGCGCGCCAACGTAACATCGGGGATACCGACGCCATTGTCGCGTACCGTAAAGATACACGTATCTCCTTCTATGCGTCCTTCCAGCACGACCCGCCCTGTGGTGTTCGCATAGCCATGAATAATGGCGTTGGTCACCGCCTCGGAAACCGCGGTGCGTACATCCGTCAATTCCTCAATGGTCGGGTTCAACGGCGTGATGAACGCGCCCGCTACCGAGCGCGCAAACGCTTCATTTTGCGAAAGGCCTAAAAACTCCAGCCGCATTTCATTGTCATGCATGTCCATACCCCTCTTTTCCCCTCTTTGCCCAGTTAAGCCCGTTCCACCAGCGCATACAGGCCGGATAAGCGGAAGATCCGGTCAATGTTTGCCGGTATCCCCGCCAGCAACAGCCGCCCGCCGCGGGCATTGAGCGCCCGGTAGCGGCCGAGCACCACGCCCAGGCCTGAGCTGTCCATAAAGCTTACGCCGGAAAGATCCAATATAAGCTCCTTCACCGTGAGGTCCGCAATCAGCGCGTCGAGCGCCTCGCGTACCCCCTCCGCGCTGTGGTGGTCCAGCTCGCCGGACAGACGCACCTTCAAACGCTGGCCCTTCCGGGTTGCGTCAAGTTCCATGTACCCCTCCTCCTCCGGACATACGCCCGGAACATCCCTCTTTTTGTGCCTGTTCTGTATTCTCTTTTTGACGCGCGCGCTCCTTTGTAAAATCGGGGGCGCTTTTGTTTGAACTCCACTCTGTTTGTCGAATCGCTCTTTTTCAATCAGGAAAAATTTGAAATGGACCGGATTCCCCCATTTGCAGTATGCCCGCCGAAGGGGAAGGTTATACATGGGAATGGGA
>JAEXTB010000285.1 GCA_023453725.1 Bacillota bacterium
GTACTGATGAGCATGCTCGAATGCAGGCTGGACAATATTGTCTACCGCGTGGGGATTGGCGGCAGCATCCGTCAGGCGCGGCAGCTCGTGACACACGGGCATATTTTAGTCAACGGAAAGAAGATTACCATCCCATCCTATCAAGTCAAGGTAAGCGATACGGTGCGGCTCAAGGAAAAGACCCGCACCAATGAACATATTGCCGCCAACTTCCTGGATGCACAGGCGTTCAGCGTGCCTTATATTGAAAAACATCGGGATGCATTTGGCGGCAAGCTTCTCCGCCTGCCCGAGCGGAAGGAAATCCCCGTGGAAGTGAACGACAGTATGGTAATTGAGTTCTACTCCAGATAAGCCGAAGTAGTTTCCTGTATCCCTTTGGAACAGCCAGTCCGCCGAACATATGCTGCCCAACCGGCAATCTGCCGGTTGAATAAACCGCCGCCGCATGGTATACTGACATGGTTATATTCCGTGAGGGAGTAGTTACGCAGCGCTTTTATCGCTGCGAGGCAAGTCAACATGCTGGCGTTACCGCCTGGTTTGCCTTTTGATAACAAGACTCATGGGCGACGCTTACGTTGCTCATGGGTTTTTTATTTGCCCAAACAAAAGACAACATGGGGAGACAATTCATATGTCAATTTGGGAGCTCATACTTCTTGCCATAGGGCTTTCTATGGATGCTTTCACAGTCGCACTATGTAAAGGGCTCTCCATGCGAGAGCTAAAATACAAGAACATATTCCTGACCGGCGCATTTTATGGCATATTCCAGGCGCTGATGCCGGTGATCGGCTTCCTGCTTGGCACCCAATTTAAAAGCTATATTACACCCGTTGACCACTGGATTGCGTTTTTATTGCTTTGCTTCATCGGCGGCAAAATGATATATGACTCCCGCGATACCTGCGACAGCAAAAGCGAATGCGGGCCCAGGGCGGATGCGTTTTCGCTTCGCCAGCTCACGCTTTCTGCCATTGCCACCAGCATCGACGCATTGGCAGTGGGCATTACGTTTGCTTTTCTCGAAGTGCAAATTGTTCCCGCTTCGCTATCGATTGGCCTTATTACATTCACGCTCTCCTGCATTGGCGTACGTCTTGGGCATGCGGCCCGGGGCAACCTGCAGTCTAAGGCGGAGATTGTCGGCGGCATTGTCCTGATATTGATCGGTACCAAAATTTTATTGGAGCATCTTGGCGTCATCAGCTTCTAAGAAATATTGCAAAAAGCTTTGCATAAGAAAAGAACTGCGAAAAATTTCGCAGTTCTTTTCTTTTTTACACTGATACTATACCACAAAATGGACTTTTTTTCAAGACTGGCACTTAAGCTTTCGTGGCGCTACAATGAGCCGGAGGTGATGCGACGTGGAAGAATTTCTTTCCCCATTGATGTTACAACGCACAATGGAGGCGCAGAGTTTGCGCGCTGCAAACGAACTCACTACAAGGTATGGGCTAACCTTAAGTGAGCGGGATATCGCCACACTGCTGGAGAAACGGCAAGATGCGCTGTTAGAAACCGGGCGCGTCGAGTTCGGTAAGGGAATATTGGGAAAGCTGGTGTTTGCGTTTTGCGACTCTCCCTACCTGTTTCAGGAAACATATGTGGAGACGCTGCTCGCGCTGCAAGAAGCGTTCTATTACTTTAAAAACGAATCGCTCGATACGCTAACCGACGACGAGTTGATCGCCTTTATGAAAGAGCACTTTGACGGGGACTGTGAAGGCTCTGTGGACTACCTTGCTGGCACCCTGCTTGACGACCTGTGCCGCGATATCCGCTACGGCGAAGAGGAATAGTATGCAAGGTGATATTGCTTCCCTGATGCACCCGGAACATGCGGGGTATTCAGGCACCGACACTTTTTACGCTGTCTTGCGCCATGGCATGGCTGCAGGGATACTGGACGGGACTGACGTGCCCCGGCTGCAATCAGAGCTCTATACACTGCTTGCGCAGGAAACCACACGGTTTACGATGGGGGATTCAAGCTCCATCCCTGTTGAAACCGCGCAGTCGCTTTACCGCTCCATTTGCTTTTGCCTGGGGCTGCGACTAAAGCAGGCGGGGAACCCGGGAAGCGGGGCAGCGCTGCTCAAAGAGCAGCCGCTTTCAACACTGTTTACAGAAGGCCGGACGCTGGTACGTGAAGAAGTTGCGCGCGGTAAAGCTTTGCTTACTGCACTCCAGAATTCAGGCTTCCAAACCCGAAACCTTGCATATCGGAATACCTTACATGAAGCGCTGCCCGAGTTCTTCATCCGGTACGATTTTTGGCATGGGATGCACGACATTCCGTGCATGATCGATTACCCATTGTTATTCCCTGTGGAAGGCGAAGGCATTGCCTACATCAACGCCTACTTGGAACATCTCTCGCTCGAAACGCGCTTTCTGCTGCAATTTGATCCCAAGGCTGTCTCCCGTTTGCTGCGCGGGCACTGCGCCGAACCGGACGAGGCGTTAATCAACCTGTTTGAGCCTGTCTATTGTAATGCAATTGGCAGGGCGCTGCTCAACAAGGACATACTGCCCCTCAATATCCGAAATGCTGACCGCGCGGCGCTTTGGCGGCTGTTTGAAAACAGCCCGAACGAGCAGCTTGCGGAGCATTTGCATCGGGCCTGCGGAAAGATTCTCCATATCGATGTGTTTAGCAGCGACGCTGTACTTTGCGCTTACCTGCGGAGGGCAGAGACCGAATTGCTTGCGCGGCTCCTCTCTCAGAAGAACGAGTCGGCGCTTGCGGGTATTTTTACCGCCTTCCCGGAGGCGGAACAAAAAAATCCCGTCGTCCGTTACCGGGCGCGGCAGCCAATGCCCGATGAGGCGCTACGAAACCTTATTGAAGAGCTGCGGGATATGCGCTTTCTTTCGGATAAACTTGTGCTGCTCAACTATAAGGTGCGCTCGCTGGAAGACTGGCTGGAAATTATCCCATTGTGTTTTGAGAATGAAGAGTTATTTGAGGTTTTCGCTATGCTCTCCAGTGAAGAGCTTGCAGCCCTTCTGCGGCGTTTGAACAACCGCTATTTGAACGGACCGGAACAGGAGCCCGAACCTTGGGAAACGGAATTTATGCGGTTTATTGGGCAACTGCAAGAAACCAAAAAAAGCGAAATCCGACTGTTGACACAGGCGCAATGGAAAGAATAGCTGAAGCGGTTATGCCGATCCGCTTTCTTTCCGGCAACCCTCCACACCCGGTTCGCCGTTATCTTCCGATGTTTTCATAAGCGCCAAGTGCAGCGTAACGCCTGACCCAACAATGAGCAATATGCCCCAGACCAGCGGCTGCCGGAATAGGGCGGCAGAAACGCACAGCGTCGCCCATAAAAACACAATGGCTTGCCGCTTGCGTTTTTTAGGTACCCCGCAGCCGCACCGGTAGTTCTCCACAAACGGCCCCAGATAACGGTTCCGAATCAGCCACGCGTAAAGCTTAGGGCTGCTTGCGGCAAAGCAGCTTGCTGCAAGCAGTGCAAATGGCGTGGTGGGCAATATCGGAAGGACGATTCCAATCATACCCAGCGCAATACATAGTATCCCGGCAATTCGAAGCAATGCGCGTCTCATAGGCTCTCCATTTCCAATCCGCCTTGCCGCGGATTCGGCACATGTATTTTCGCTGGCCCCTTACTACCAATCTATTGGCTGACAGGCGTTGTTTAAAACATACGCCATAAAAATTTTAAATTTGATATACGGATCAATGC
>JAEXTB010000287.1 GCA_023453725.1 Bacillota bacterium
GGGTATGCTCGACGGCCTGTATGAAAAGCTGCGCGAAGAGGGCGTAGTGTTTTCCATATACAATAAAACCGTTCCAAACCCGACCATAGACAATATTGAGGAAGCGCTCAGGCAATATCTTGAAAACAACCACAACGGAATTATCGCTTTGGGCGGCGGTTCCCCTATGGACTGCGCAAAAGGCGTGGGTGCGCGTGTGGCCAGGCCCAACAAGAGCATTCCACAAATGAAGGGGCTACTGAAGATCAAGCGACAAATTCCGCCGCTGTTTGCCATTCCCACTACGGCAGGCTCGGGCAGCGAGGCGACGATTGCGGCTGTTGTTTCCAACGCAAAGACGCATGAAAAATACGCGCTGATGGATATGGCGCTTATTCCGCATACGGCTGTGCTGGACCCGACATTGACCTGCAACCTCCCGCCGCATGTCACCTCCACCACCGGCATGGATGCGCTTACCCACGCCGTGGAAGCGTATATCGGCGCGTCCAATACGAAACAGACGCTGGAATACGGGGAAAAGGCGGTAAAGCTGATATTTGAGAATTTGTATGCTGCATACTGCGATGGCAGCAACCTTGCGGCACGGGCAAACATGCAGCGCGCAGCCTATTACGCAGGCGTTGCGTTTACGCGCGCCTATGTAGGAAACGTCCATGCCGTAGCCCATACGCTGGGCGGGTTTTATTCTGTGCCGCATGGGCTGGCAAATGCTGTGATATTGCCGTATGTGCTTGCCTACTACGGGAAGACCGCGCACAAAGCATTGGCCGAACTGTCCGATGTCGTTGGAATTGGAACGCAAACGGACAGCCAACAAAAAAAGGCGGAGGCGTTTATTGAAGCGATCTCACAACTCAACAAAAGCATGGAAATTCCAAATACAATCTCCGGCATCATGGAAGCGGACATTCCTGTTATGGTAGACCGGGCGTACTCTGAAGCCAATCCGACATATCCCGTCCCTATGATGTTTTCCAAACAGGATTTTCGGGCGATTTTTGAAAATATCCGGGAATAATGCTCAGGGGTATACGTTCATATTCATGATTTGAAGTACAGAGTGATGATGCATATATCGGACGGAACAGGAAACCACAAACTACGAGTATCGGCAAAAATGAATCTTCTTCCATTTCAACTTTTTCCGTCATAAAAAACAAGAATATTGCGTGATTTGCTTTATGTACGCCCCTGTTACATGGTATAATAGCCGGGGTAATGATAATGCTATCTGGCTACGTATTCAGCGGGCCAATACAGAGGATAAGACGCTCTGCTTAAAACGCAGCGCGGGACCCGGTAAAGGAGTATAGAGGTATGGCCGAAAACAAGCCTGTACAAAAGCAAAAAGGGAAAAAAGGAATTCTGATTGCCGTTATCTGTATAACGGTCGGGCTTCTGTTGGCCTTTGCAGCTTATACAATGGATCAGAACAACAAGATTATGAACAACGATCGTGTGCTAGAAGGCGTTTCTGTCGGCGGCATCGATCTTTCCGAAATGACAAAGGAACAGGCGCTTGCCGCAACTGCGGATTTACAGAACAAGTTGCTTTCTCCCATCCAGATTTCCATTGACGTGGAGGGTGAGCTGTTCCAATACAATGCTCAGGATTTTGGCATCACAACCGACTATGAAGCGGTGATTGCGCAGGCGCTGTCCTATGGGCATACGGGAACACTGGAGGAGCGTAAGCAGGCGATTGCTCAAACCAAGGAACAGGGCGTGGATTTTCCTGTTTCCGTACAGGCTGACCGCGAAAGCGTCCTTGCAGTACTGCTTCCGTTAAAAGAGAATTTGGACAAGGCGCCTGTCAACGCAAGCTATGTGTTTACACCTTGGGGGCATTTGCCCGATGGCACCCCCTATGAACAGGATGAAGAAGCCATGATCGAAGCCGCTGCAGCCGGAAAAGATCATGAGCGGCCTGAGCTTGCGCGCATTTCCTCCGCGGATATGCCCAACAAGCTTCGGTACCTCTTCTGGAAAAACGATGAATTTATTGTAGACTATATCCCCAGGGATGCGGACATTGAGCGTTTTGCATATACGGATGGCGTCAATGGCCGGGCTGTCGATATGCAGTCTGTTGCGGATAATATTATGAAGGCCGTGGAAACCGGCAGCTATGGGACAATCGTCACGCCTGTGGAAGCGATTGAACCCGAGATAACACTTGAAGAGATTAAGTACAATACACAGCTGATATCCTCCTGGACGTCAAGCTTCTCCCTGCATTACAGCTATAACCGGAACTGGAACGTCGCAAAGCTTTCTGGCATTGTAAACGGCGTCATCATAGAACCCGGTCAGGAATGGTCCATCAACAATGAAGCCGGGCCGCGCTCGCTTTCCACCGGCTGGAAAGAAGCGGCTGGTATTTCCAACGGCGGCTATACGCAGCAGGCGGGCGGCGGTGTATGTCAGATATCGAGCACCGTCTATAACGCGGCAATCCGCTCCGCTCTGGAAATTACAGATTCCACGCACCACTCCATATCGTCGGATTATATCCCGCTTGGTCTGGATGCAACCATCAGCACGGGCGCGCCTGATCTGAAGATTAAAAACCCGTACACTGTACCTGTTTATATGGTGTCGTATGTAAACCCCAAGGATAAAAACGTCACAGTGGAAGTTTACGGGCCCCCGGTTGTGGATGATGAGTTCGGCGATGTAATACTGAACTTCTCGTTCAAGGATATGGGTAGGTTCGGCACACCCAAGATGATGTATTACTACAATACGGCGGTTGCGCCTGATGAAACCGTGATTGCGCCGGGCGAATCGTATGAGTTTGCAAAAGCACGCCAGGGCAGGGAGGTACAGACCTACATCCATTACCTGACTCTAGATGGGCAGGAACTCAAAGTGGAGGACTTCCATCACTACAAGTGGAATCCTATCAACGGCAGAACGTATATCAACGCGCCCGATCCCGCTTTGTCCACCATCCCCACGCTTACACCGGAGCAGCTGGCCTCAGTAGAATAGGCAAAGCGCTTATACTGTAAAAAAGGACGTGCACATGCACGTCCTTTTTGCAGCGTTCTTTAGCGCAAAACGCTCCCCGCCATGCGGAATACCGTATGGCGCTTGCCGCGTATCGCGATGGAGAGTGTAAGTATGTTTTCCGGGTCCGCCATGCCGCAAGCCGCAGCGTCGCCAATATGCTGGATGTCCACGCCTGCGCGTTTGCAGCTTAAGGCAATCTCACGCACGGTGGCGGTATCCGCCCCCTCCTGGCTGGTGCCGATGGCGGAAAGTGCCAGCGCGCCATTTTGATGGATGATGCGCACGGCTGCCGCGGCATCCTGTTCCGAAACGCCCGGTACCGTGCCGGGTGCGGGGATGAGGATAATATCTGCCCCGGCTTTGATAAAGCGGACGATTGTATCGGTATCCAGCACTTCCTCGTCAATGCCCGCCCCATGCATTTTTCCCGCAATAATTAAGCCGGAAAAGCAGCTGCGGCAAAGCCGGACGGCTTCTTCTATCGCATCGTTGGTAACGCCTGTGCCGGGGTTGCCGGTCAGGCAGATATAGTCAGCGCCCTGCCATTGCGCGGCTAAGAACGTCTCCTCGGTCGCGCGCCGACCAGGCGGCAGCGCGGTGATTTCCTCAAGCGCCTTGCCCGTGCCGACAGGTTCCAGGTTGATGCCGACAGGGCGGCCAACAAGCCGCTTGAGTTCGGCGATCGGATTCTCCGGCAAGCCGGGCAGCCCCATGATGCGCGGGTTGAGCGCATCATAGAAGTTTAAAAGGATCATATCCGCGCCAAACGCGGAGGCGACTTCCGCGTTAGTGAGCCCGCGCATAAGCGGCTCAAAGGCGACAATGGTCTCGCTCATGACGCTTCGTCCGGCGGAGGCAAAAATGGCAACCTTGAGTTCGGCCGGGGTCATGGCGGCAAAATCCGAAGCGGAGCAGGAAATCAAGCGTTTCATAGCGTCCTCCTTTTATCATTCGTTATTGGGATAAGGCCGCAACCAGCTCGCGTACTTTATGTGCATCTGTTATTGTAACGATATCCTCAGAAGCCGGAAGCATTCCACCAAAGCGGATATTGGGGTTGGCCGAACAGGAGGGGTCTACGCGCGTCCCCTTCAATGA
>JAEXTB010000308.1 GCA_023453725.1 Bacillota bacterium
CCCCCGCAGAGTATTGGGCGCAAAAGAGCGGCGTGTCAAGCACATTGCGGAAACGGACAAGCTGCTGCTTGATGAACTCAACGCGGATTTTCACGAGCGTTTTATCCTGCCGCTTCTTAAAAAGCTGCGCCGCACGTTCAGCCGCCTGACGAAATCCACCAAAAAAGAGGGCGCCATCAACAGCAAAATGGAACGGCAGCTGCGCATGGCGGGCATGTATATCGGCGCTTCCGGCTTCCTGGTGGTTCGCGTCATGGTTGCGCTGGGGCTATTCCTGGTTACGGCAATCCTTTTGCGTTTTACTGAACTGGAGGCATATCTGAAACTGCTGATGATGATCGCGGCGCTCATGGTCGGGTTGCTGGTGCCGGTATACTATATGCGCTTTCAGATCCGCTCGCGGCAGAGCTCCATTCGGAACCAGCTTCCGGATATGATCGATATTCTTACCGTCAGTATCGATGCCGGGCTGAGTTTTGACATTGCGTTAAGACGTGCCTTGGATAAATTCACAGGCGCACTCAAGGAGGAAATGACGATCACCGCCATGGAAATCCAGATGGGCAAACCCCGGCGCATTGCGCTGACGGAGCTTGGCGAGCGCAACGATGTCGCGGAACTGAAATCTTTGGCTTCCGCCGTGGTGCAGTCCGAGCAAATGGGGACACCCATCAAACAGGTGTTAAGGACCCAGGCCGCACAATTAAGGCTTTCCCGCAAGCAGTACGCACAGGAAAAGGGCATGAAGGCGTCCGTCAAAATGCTCCTTCCGATGGTGGCATTTATTTTCCCGGTCATATTCATTATATTGCTTGGACCCACCGTCATCCGGGTCATGGACACCTTCAAATAATACTTTAACAGTAAGCCCATAAGCAGGGCAGCTATAAATATGGATTGGCAGGTAGCGTTATGAAGTATGCGATTTTGTATTCGGACGGCAAGGCGCTTGCGCGTATCCGCGTGGCGGATCGGTTTTTCCACCGCCTCAAGGGGTTGATGGGAGAGCGTGATATCAAGGAAGGCCTGTTGCTGCACCCGTGCGCACAGGTGCATACCTATTTCATGCGCGAGCCCATCGATGTGATTTACCTTGATAAGCAGGGGCGCGTGCTTTCCGTAGAGGAAGCGATGGAGCCGGGACGCATGGGGTTTTATATCCACGGCTGCAAGAGCGTACTGGAGCTGCCGGCCTACCGGTGGAAGAAGCTTGGCTGCTCAGAACAGGTGCGTATTGTAGAAGTCGGGAGGTTTCATGATGGCCAGGCAACCGGTTGAAAACAGCGGCGCGTTGCATTGTGCGCCGCCGGTGAGCGCGGATTATAACGCTTATAAGCGCGCGGAACTGATTGCGCTCGCGGCGGAACAGACCCAAGCGCTTGCAGACATGCGCTGCGTGCTGTACCGAGAAACGGATGCGCTCAGAGAAGAATTGTCCATACTCCAGGCGGAAAACCGCGCGTTAAAAGAAACGCTCCGCTCGTTGCAGGAAAAGCTTGCGGAAGAGCCGCTGCCGGTTGCGCCTACGCTGGAGGAGGCCGCGCTCAAAGAAAAGCTGCGGCCTATTGTGGCGAAGTTGCTTCTTAGACACCAGCAGGAAACGCAGGCGCTGCAGCGGGAGCTGATGGCGCTGCGGCAGAAGCTTGCACAGGAACAGGAAGCGCACCAGGAGGCGCTCCTGGCGCTTGCCCGCGTGGAGGAGCGCTGCCAGGACCTAGATTCTGCCGGGGAGAGCGATGATGAGGGCGCCTTATTAAAAATTCAGGAATACCAGCGTGCGCTCAAAGAAGCCATGGAACAGGCCGCCCGTCAGGAAGAGACCGTACATTCTCTGACCCGGCAGTTGGAGTCTTCTACCGCGCAGGCCCGCATGCAGCGCACACAGGCTATGGAATACCTTTGTACAATGCGCGAAAGCTTTGAACAGATCTCCCATTGCCTGGTTCCGGAGGAAAGCCCAAGAAACGCTGCGCCGCCCAGGGTGGCGGTGTACAGGGAGAAGCTGATGCCGTTTACACGGGATCACGCAAGGCAATAAATGGACGCGCTTAGCATATCGCCGGGTTCAATGCAAGTATGGCGGCAAGCCGGCTTGCATTTTTCTATGGAAAAAGCAGGTAAATTGCGTTATTGTAAGAATAAGGATGGGGGCGAACGGAATGAATGGGGTACTCGAGTGGGATTCGATTTTCGGATGCAGGGTGAGACATGCGTTTTTGAAGCAGGAGCAAAAACCGGATGGTCTGGTGGTGCTGTTTCCCGGCCGCGGCTATACTTGTGAGAAGCCCCTTCTCTATTATGCGGCTCAAGTCGCATGGGAACAGGGATATGACGTGCTCTGTCTGGAGTACGGGTTTTATAAAGCGGGCAAACCTTTTCTGGCGGAAGACGTCGCGCTCTTTTGCGAAGAACTCTGCGCCACGCTTCGCGAAGCGGAGGCGCATAGCTATGAGTGCCTGTATTGCATCAGCAAAAGTTTGGGGACTGTACTTGCGGGTGCGGTATGTACGCTGCTCGGCCATCCAAATGTGCAGCATCTGTTTTTAACGCCGGTAGAGCGTACGCTTCCTTATATGCTCAACACAAAATCGCTTGCGGTAATCGGAACGGCGGATGATTCTTTTCCGCAGGCCTGTCTGGAACAGACAAAAGCGGACGGCACCTGCGGGCTGGTTTTCATTGAGGATGCCGATCATTCCCTGGAAACGCCGCATGGCAGCATACACAACCTTTCCGTCATGCAGCGCATCGCTGGCATTTACGAGTCGTTTTTGAAATAACGCCGAATTGGGAATTTCTACGGCAGATACGTGCACACTAAAGACGAGGTGATGCACATGCCTGAAATACCGGATGAATTCTTGACGGCGTTATCCCGCAACCAATCGGCCATGCAGCGCTTTTCCGGTCTTCCGGACCCGGAAAAGGACACTGTTCTCAACCGTGTACGCGGCGCGCGCACACAGGGCGAACTGGACGATATTGTGAACAAGCTGTAAGCCTACACACGAACTGTGCTTTGGGACGGAGGAACTTGTATGACAGAAATGCCGCAGGGGCTGATACAGGCGTTTGCCCAGGATATGGAGGCCATGCGCCGCTTTGCGCAGCTTTCGGGCGCACAGCGGGCCGCAATTGTGAACAGAGCGCGCAATGTTACAAGCCGCGAAGAGATGGAAGAGATCGTAAAGGGAATATAGAAACGGACAAGCCGGTGCCTGTCCAAGTACTACATAAAAATGTCGCTTCACAGGCGGCATTTTTTTATAGACTCTGTTAGACAAACGGTACAATCAGAGAACCTTGCGTATTTCAAACATGGAGGCAAGCATGCCATAGCTTACGGGTGAGAATCGGTTGATGGTCCAGAAGCTTACGCCCCCAAGGTCAAATTCGTTCACCAGGTCATACCGGGCGTGCAGACTTCCCCGGTTATCAAACCATACCACATGCCGTACGCCGTTATCCGCATAGAAGAAGTAGGGCGCCTGTGCCTGCGGATCAAACTGGATTTGGGCGTTGTGCTCTTTTGCAAGTTCTAGCGCCTGCGCAAAGGAAATTGAGCGCGCTGCCCGCCCCTGCATATAGGGCAGCGTCCAATCATAGCCGTAATTGGGCATCCCCATGAGTATTTTTCCGGGTTCTATGACTGTGGTGGCGTATTCCAGCACGCGGCGCACCTGATTCGCGGGCGATACGGCCATGGGCGGGCCGTATGTATGCCCCCATTCATAGGTCATGAGTATGACATGATCCACCAGCGCGCCAATTGCCGCATAGTCGTGCGCCTCATATAAAAGTCCCTGGTGTTCCGCACTGGTCTTGGGGGCGAGCGCTGTCGTTACAATATACCCTAAGGGATGCAGCCGCCCTACGGCCTTTTTTAAAAACGCCACGTAGGCAGGGCCGTCTGCGGGATAAATGTATTCAAAATCCACATCCAGCCCGAAATAGTTCTTGGCTTTGAGCGTATTTACGACATTGTGTAACAGCGTCTCCTGCACAGCGTTGTCTGTGAGGATCGCGTGCGCAACGTCGCTTGAAAAAGAGCCCTGTTCCCCAATATTGGTGATCACCATTAAGGGCGCGACATTGGCTTCGCGCGCGGCTGTAATAAGCGGCATATCTTCAATGGGCACCAAAGCCCCGTTGGGCTGTACCTGATAACTGAAAATGCCTAAATACGTCAGGTAGGGGAGCGTCCTTCGCAAGACATTCATATCAATGGTCGGAAACGCATAGCCGTTGACAGAAACCTCTGTTGCATTGTTGGGAGTCTCGGGGATATTGATGGGGGTGCCGGGCAAAAGCTGTGTAGGATCTGTAATTCCCGGGTTGGCCAATAATATCAGCGCAGGTGCAATGCCGTACTCCCGCGCAATGGTATAAAGAGAGTCGCCGCTTTTTACAGTGTATTCCCGCAAGGAACCACTTCCTTTGCCGTTTTTATTACCATATTGAACGGGTATGAAAAACATGATTGCCTTATGCCATTTCTTTGAGAAGAACGGAACTTTGTATCGGGACTAAACAGGCACGAAATACTTGATTGTCTTTGCGCATACTGAACCTTTGCGCTGAACAAGGCGGAAAGGCCACAGTTCATATGAAGATATGGCGCGCAATGCGCCCTCCGGCATGTTATAATAGTTGCATCTAATCCAACCGAAAGGGAAAAGCATGCTGTTTTCTCCGTTGTTTTCCGGCTCTTCCGGCAATGCAACCTTTATAGAAGCGGGCGGCGCCCGCCTGCTGGTGGATGCGGGGCTGCCTGGCTCGCGCATTGAGCAGGCGCTTGCCGCCATCCGCATACCCATCGATACCATCAGCGCCATACTTGTGACGCATGAACATATTGACCATGTGCGGGGGATCGGCGTTCTTTCCCGGAAATACGGCATCCCCGTATATGCAAACGCGGCCTGCTGGGAGGCTATGCCGGGCAGTGTCGGCGAAATTGCGCCGGGCTGCACCCGCGTGATTGAAACAGGCCGGGATTTTTACATTAAAAACGTCAACATCACGCCGTTTGCCACCCCGCACGATGCCGCGGAGCCGGTTGGATATACGCTGCGGCACGAAAACCGCTGTGCAGGCGTGATGACGGATATCGGCCACATTGACGAGCGGCTGATCGACGCCGTAGACGGTTGCGATATTCTGCTCATCGAATCCAACCACGATATTGAGATGCTCAAATCTGGGAGCTATCCCTATCCGCTCAAACAACGCATTCTCTCCAACCGCGGGCACCTTTCCAATGTCGATTGCGGCCGCGCGCTGTGCAGGCTGTATGCGCGGGGGTTACGCAACGCCATTTTGGGACATTTGAGCCGGGACAACAACGAGGAGCAGCTGGCCATGGAAACGGTCGCCATGCAGCTTGCGGCGGAGGATATCCACACCGGCATGCGCGTTGCCATGTCCCACCGGGACAGACCCTGCGGCGTATTTCACTTAGAAGCCTGAAGAATCTCTTTTTCACAACAGGAGGTCAAATGCAGCCAATCACTCCGCTTCAAATGAAAACTGCGCGCAGCATGGACAAATGGTCGATGTGGATCATCCTCAGCATGCTTGCATTCAATATCGGTCTGGGCTTTATTCCCGGTATTGCAGGTGATCTTGTGCGCCTCTTTGCCATCAGCTCCCTGATCGTGGAGCTTGGCTGCATTTATATTCCCGCAAGCGCGTTCATTGAGCGCAACGGCGGGCGAAAGGCGTTCGGTTTTGTGCGCATCAGCGGCTGGGAATGCGCATGGGCGGTGTTGTTTGGCACCGGCATATTTTTTCTCTCCACCGCAACGAATGGGCTTACACAGTTTTTGTGGCAGCTGCTTGGAGCAAATCCGGATATGATGCTGTCAACACAACTGCCTACGGAAGGTGGGTGGCGGCTTATAGCAACCATATTCCTGGTTGCGGTGATTCCTGCCTTTGTGGAGGAAACGTTGTTCCGTGGCGCGATGCTGCATGCATGGCGTGTACGGGGCAAGAAACGTGCGCTCATTTATACGGTCATACTGTTTTCGCTGATCCACTTCCAGCCTGCGGCGCTGCCCGCCTATATTTTATTATCCTTTGCGCTTGGCTACGTTGCGCTGGCTACAGGCTCCGTATTTCCGGCTATGATCGTACATGGCATCAACAACCTGTTGGCCATATTGGTTACGTATCTTGCTGGGGATATGGCAGCATCTGAGGCGGCGCGGGCCACGCTGACAGCAGATATGCTTCCGGGGCTAGTGATCTACGCCGCAATTGGCGTGAGTGCCTGCATTGGCGGTTATCGCGGTATGAAGGCGGCGGCAGGTGCTCGTAACGCCTCGCAAGCGGAACCTGCAAACGTGGATATCCCGGTGCAGCAGGAGACAGAAGCCGAAGCTGCGCCCGCTAAAAACCCGAATATCAGCGCGCCGCTCATCATCATATTCGCAATACTGGGGCTTATCAATCTGCTTGCGCTGATCGGCATGTTTATCACGCTTCCGCAGGGCCTGCCCATATAGACGGAGGAAAAGCACTTGCGTTTGGCGATACTATGCACCGGCAAATTAAAGGAACCCTATTGGCGCGACGCCGCAGAGGAATACAAAAAGCGCATGACCCGCTATGCGGAAGTTGAGGTGCTCGAAACGCCGGACGAGCCGGTGCCCGAACGGTTTTCCGAGGCCCAGCGCATACAGGCCATGAACCGGGAGGGAGAGCGCATGCTTGCGCAAATCGGCCCGCGGGATTTTGTGGTGGCGCTGTCCATTACCGGCAAACGCCTCACCTCGGAAGCGTTTGCAAAACAGATGGAACACTGGATGGCAGGCGGGTATACGCGTATTATGTTTGTCATCGGCGGGTCGCTGGGCCTTTCTTCCGCAATACTTGCCCGCGCGGACGCGCAGTTCTCTTTGTCCGATCTTACGTTTCCCCATCAGCTTGCGCGCATTGTGCTTCTTGAGCAGGTGTACCGCGCGTTCAAAATCATCAGCAACGAGCCATATCATAAATGAGGTTCGCATGTGAACCGCATGTGAACATTATTGAGCAGCAGCCCAAAACGAGATTTTGCAATAGTATTCCTGTAAAAGCATGTGTATTTTGCTTGGTAAGACTCGATAGGAGTTATTTTAGGTGATGAACAAAAGCGGGGGCACAATATGTTAGTTACGCAAATACATTTTAATGGACAATGCAGAGAAGCAATTGAGATATATGTAAAAGCATTTAATGCTACGATTAGGACAATCATGCAAAATCCTGAGAATGAAAGTCTCGTCATTCATGCAGAACTATTTATTCATAACCAATTGCTTATGTTAAACGATTTTGGCGACAATGAAGGTTTCTCTAAGGCAGGCGGATACCATTTGTCTGTTAGCTTTGACAGTGAAGAAGAGTTGAAAAAAGCTTACTCCGTATTGAAAGAGGGTAGTACGACAATTACACCTATGAGAGCTACTGATTACAGCAAATGTGTAATTCGGTTTGTTGATAAATTTGATGTTAGTTGGGGGTTTTGGGTGTAAGTCTTAGATGCAATTATAGTTTGCAGAGAGAGCTATAATACTTTTATTCGTTTTGAAATAGCCGATTAAGACCATCCAAAGAAGTGCCTTTTCACTAACAGACTATTCTAATTCATACCCTATGGTTTCGTTGCAAAGTGATACGGTGGACCATACATAACTAGCAAATTAGGGTGCTCCTAATTGCGTTTGCTCAGAATACTCCTTGTGTGTCGAACGATTGTTTGGTATATTGGATAGAGTTGGAAGAGTAAATTTTTTGGAGGCCATTATGAGCGACAAGACGTTTTATTCTGTTGTACAAAGCCGCCGTACCACAAGAAAGTTTCAAAATAGAGCAGTGGAACCGGATGCCATACACAGGGTCTTGGCGTGCGGCCTGCAGGCCCCAACCTACAACCACATGCGGGAATGGCACTTTCTTTTTCTCAGGGATCTAGGGCTGCGTAAACGCATACTGGAGGAAAGCGGTGCATTCAGCCGCACACCGGATAAGGCCTTTTTAAACGAAACCCTTGCAAAGATCGAAAACCCATATCAGAAGGAAGTCTACTCCTATTCGGTTCCGCTGCAGGAAAAAATTCTGCTCACGGCGCCGGAGGTGCTTCTGGTATGTTTTAAAATGGAGAAAGCGCTGTCCGCGTGTAACACGCTGTTTGAACTAAACAATTTCGCTTCCGCGTGGCTTGCGGTGGAAAACATACTGCTTGCAATGGCGGCGGAAGGGCTCTACGGGGTAACTTTGGTGCCGTTTCGGACAGACAAACTCAAAGACATCCTCGGCATGCCGGAAGATATGGAGGTTGCCACCTTCCTGCCGTTTGGCTATCCGGAAAAAGAGCCAGCAATCCGGCAAATAAACAAAGCGGTGCAGGATACCATACATATCGATTGCTGGTAGAAATGAGAGCAGGAGAATGATGCATAGGACCGCGCTTACACAAGACATTGCCCGGTATTCGTTTGACCCGCAGCCCAATCGGCATTTCGCCACCGCGGTCTATGCCATATTTGACGGCGACCGGGCGTTGCTGATCGATACAGGGTACGAATTCCAGGCGGCGGAGCTATGGCAGGAATTTCAGAAGAGCGGCGTCACAATAAGCGCCGTCATACTCTCGCATTTTCATGACGATCATATGCAGGGGCTAAAGTCGTTGCCAAAAGTGCCTGTATACGGAAGCGCAGACTATCAAATATCGTTGGACCTGTGGACGGAACAGGATAAGCATGCGGTGTTTCGGCCCACGATTTGTATCAAAGAACCGTATGCGCTTCACTTTGGCGCGCATCATCTCACACTGCTTCCGTTTCCCGGTCATTCTCCTTGTACATTGCTGACAAAAATAGACGATACATACCTGCACATAGCCGACGAACTGATGTTCTCAGAAAAAGGGAAGCCGCTTCTCCCGTCTACGGACCCGCAGTGTATTGTGCGGCATGTAAACTCTCTGAAGCGGCTTAAGGACTATTGCGGGAGGTATACATTCCTTCCCGGGCACGGCCCTGCATTTTTCGGAAGAGAGCGGCAGCTGAGGGAGATCGGCTATCGCCTTGCTTACATGCAAGCCATATTGGACAGCAACAAGCAGCTTACCTACGAGGAAGCGGCAGAAGGCTGCGGCTGTGAATTCCTGCACAGCGAGTGGCATAGTGGGTTTTACGAGGAAGAGTGACCTGTTCACGCAACCGGAGGTTGTCAAAACCGCGCCAAATGGTTGGTAGAAGCTGGGCGCGTTCTTTTGTACCATATGCTTGAGGTGATAAAAATGAAGTTTCATGAAAAGCTCCAGGCATGCAGGAAAGAGAAGAGCCTTTCCCAGGAACGGCTGGCGGAACGGCTCAATGTGTCCAGGCAGGCGGTCGCCAAATGGGAGGCAGGCCAATCCTACCCGGATGTAGATCGGCTGCTTGAATTGAGCGATTTGTTTCAAACCAGCGTGGATCAGCTACTGCGGGACAGGGAAGAAGACGCCTGCGCTTATGCCAATGCCGGAGAACTGGCTGCAGTGGAGGATGCGGTGATCGACTTTTTGTGCCGTGCAAAAAAGAACACCTATGCGGGGCATGGCGCAAAGTGCCCGTCCTCCCGTCCATCATCGCATGATTTCCGGTATGAGGAAGGCAGCCTTCTTTACTACGATACGTACCTGGGCGGGGAACGGTTTGCGGGGGAGGAAGGCCTTTGGCGGGATGGCGTCCCATTTTGGAGCATGAACTATACCGGGCGCATCCTGTCGGAGCAGTACAAGGAAGGCTTTTTAACCGAAGTGCTCCTGCTTGTACCCAAGGAGTACCCGTACCGCGGGCCGCTGGTGCACCGGAACGGCAGGTATACGTACCATTGCATCATCAACGGGGAGTTTACCTGGTTCAACGGATACGAGGAGATCTTCTGCGACGATACCAAGGTCTACGAGTGCGTGTTTCACGGGGGCAGCGTGCGGTAGCGCCGCCCCTTTTCTGCTATAATGGTTGTTGAACATGAGTGCAGAAGGGAAAACAGCATGCAAGTACGTGCGGCATCCATACAGGACAGGGACTATTTGATTGCCCTGACATTCCGGTCAAAGGCCACTTGGGGCTATGACGCGGCGTTTATGGAAAACGTGCGCGAAGAATTGAAGGTGCCGGTTGTGCATATTGAGGCCGGGTACGTGCATGTGCTGGAAGACGCGGGAACCATCATCGGGTTTTTCAGCCTAATTCAGGGAAAAGAAAAATGGGAGCTGGACTTTGCATTTCTTGATCCCCCGTATATCGGAAAAGGGTACGGGCGTGCGCTGTGGGAGGCCATATTGCAGCAGGCGAGGTCCCGGGGTATAACATCGTTTACCATCACGGCCGACCCAAACGCGGAAGGGTTCTATTTGCGTATGGGGGCGGAACGGATTGGAGAGGTCCCGTCAGGCTCCATCAAAAGCCGCATGATCCCGCTTTTGCGCGCTGCTGTGCGGTAACATCAATATCCCGGAAGCGCCCGGGCACTATGCATAATACAAGGAGAACCTTTGGTGCTGGATCCAAAAGAATTGCCCGTGTATGCGGTTTTGAATGAACTCGCAATCTCGTATGAGCGGTTTGAACACGACGCCGCCATGACAATGGCGGACTGTTCGGTGTTTGATGCCGGAAAACAAGCTGCGCACTGCAAAAACCTGTTCTTAACAAACCGGCAAGGTACCCGATTTTATCTGATGCTAGTAGTGGGGGACAAGCCATTTCAAACCAGCCGCATCAGCCATCAGCTGGGCGTTTCGCGCCTGAGCTTTGGTACGGCAGAGCAGCTTATGGAGACGCTGGGGGTGACGCCCGGCGCGGTAACGCCCATGGGCCTTATCCAGGATACGCAGCATCAGGTGCATGTGCTGCTTGACCGGGATATCGCGGGCTGGGGGGAAATTATCGTCCATCCCAATGTCAATACCGCTTCCATCGTACTCAAGACCGCCGATCTGCTGCGGCTGATTGCCCATTTCAAAAATCCTGTGACATATGTGGAGGTGGGGGCAGGGAACACGGACGAAGATGTGTAATTTTCCGAGGCTGAGGGGCCGTTACGCGACTTTCTCCAGTTTCCCAAGCACCACATAGCGGGCTTCATCGTATTCATACGTGCAGGTGGAAAGCGTAACAATGCGGTCTTCTGCCGTTACTTCCACATCGCATGCAAAATCGGAGGCCTCACGCGCATTCTCAATCAAAGAGAGGAAATCCGCTTCGGTGGCAAAGCTTGTCTGGTATACCTCGTTTGTCGCGTAGCCGTCCGTGACATAACCGGCAAACAGCTCCAGCCGGTATACGGCGGCAGGCGTAAACAGAAGCATATCCGGATGCACGTTATAATAAGTCTGCTCCTTGTAGTTAACCAATGAGGCAAACATGGAGCCATTCTTCATGTGATGCCCATATAAAATTGTGTTCCGGTCCGAAAAATCCTTTTTATTTCTTGCGTCCACAAACACTGTGCCCATCGAATTGCGTTCCTTACTGAACAGGTGGCCTAAATAATAGCTGTTGTTGCCGCCCTGCACCACAGGGTAGTTGATGACCGTACCCTCTGAATATAGCCACGCGTAAAACTCATCGTTTGCAGCTTGCAGCGCTTCATAATCAAGCTGCAGCATCGGCAGGGGAGTAGGCGCGGGGGTGTTGTCCTGGACATTCGGCTCCGCGGGCACAGGCAATGGTGTAGAGACTGCGCTGCGGGAAAGTTTCAGATACAGCGCGTCTCCCGCCCGGTATTCAATCAGGGGCAGCGCAAACAGAATACCGCATACCACCATGGCAATGGCACACAGAACGATCATCAGGTTTAATAAAATGTTCTTGGGGTTGCGCTTGCTTTGACCCATGGACCTGCCCTTTTAAAATACTGGTCTATGTGACTCTCAATGGAACGGGTATCTATCCCGAAAACAAAGGCGGCTTTTTCGGCCGCCTTTTTGTGTATTTTGTAATAGAGCGTTACGCCTTCGTGCGGCGCTTGTGCAGCAGCAGCACAACCAGCACTGCGCCAAATACCACGAACAGTCCGCCCCACAGCAGCAGGTTTGAAGTATCCCCCGTGCCGGGAGAGAGCGGGATCTGGTTGTCGTTGATGGTAATGACCGGCCCGGGGCCGAGCGGAATTCTCGGATCGTCGTCATCATCGTCGTCGTCATCGGGCACATAGACGTCCGCTTGGAACACCCACTTAACTTTGCCGACAGCGTTCTGGTACGTATTGTCCAAGCTGGCGGGCACTTTCATGGTGACGGTCAGCGTTTGCGTATCGCCGGAGTAGAAGCGGCCCAGGTGCAGGAATTTGCCCGCATTTGTTTGCAGCCCGTTATCCGGCCACGGAGAAATGGCGCTGCCTTCCGGGACCAGTACGGTGCCGTTTTCATTCTTTACTTCAAATGTAATCTTATTCAAAAGCCCCGCAACGCTCTCGCTTACCGCTTCCCCGCGCAGGAAAAGCTCAATGCGCTCATAGGAAGGGTTGCTGATTTTTATTTTCTGCGTATACACGCCGCCGGGCATCATGTTCTGAAAATCGGGGAACAGCCCGCTGCCGCTGCCGTCGTCGGGGGCGAAGCCGAACAAAGAGCCGGCATAACTTCCGTTGTAGGTGGCGGAAGAATCCGCCGCGTGCGCCGTTGCTGCAAACGCGAACAGCAGCAATAAGCAGAGCATTGCCGTGCCGGTCCGTTTCAGGCTGATCATACGTTTCATGTGTTTCATCCCCCTTAGTTCCCGCTGTCGCGGGTATGGATCAAAGGCAAGGTGCTATTCATGTTAAGATGTTCCCGGGGCGCGGGAGCTGCGGCCCGGGGTGAATGTTGTTACATTATGTGGGTGGGAGTGTGGGTGTGGTTTGCCCGTCCAAAGCAGAGAACGCGGCGCTAGCGTTGGCGAAGTTTTCAGCTTGGATTGCCTCGGCCTTCACGGCGATGGTAAAGCCGCTTTCCTGAAGGGGAGCAAGCTCCTTATCCAGTTGACTGGGTAAGGCAATGCCGGTAAAGAGCGGATTTGTTGCATTGCCACTGGCCAATATGCCGTTATAGTTGAAGGTGTACGTAATGGTATCGCCAACCACAACGCCATCACCAGCCGGGATCCAATCGGTGGTGTTGAGGCCTATCACAACATCGCCGATGATATCAATGTCCTCTTCGCCCTCATACATCTCAGACGCTGCGCGGAAGCCCTCGTAATTGGAGATCGTCACCTTCAAGCGCACATATGCAGGATTGGAGCCCACATTTTTTACCTGTGGGTCCTTTGCGGCTGTATCACCGGGCAGCAGTGGTTTCGCCTCGTTATATCCGAGAGCCGGGTTTTGAGCATCCGGTGTACCTATTTCTTCATCGTCAAAATCAAAACCATCCCATGCGGGTTCGCGGAGCAAAATATCCACATTACCCATGGTGAAGGTATTGGTCACATCTCTTGTGGCGGTAAAGTACGCCAACGTCACGCCAAGGGCGGTGATCGCGACAAGGGAAATGACCAGGGAGAGTACGAGTATTTTCTTTTTCATTGCCTTTTCCTTCCATGTGGTTCAGACTTCTGGCGAGTTTTCATTCATGGTGCAACCGCAAAGGTAGCTCTTGCCCCAAAAGTCGGCTTAATATACGGTATCCCATGCCGCTAATGCATTACTACCGGCAGAAGCTTGGATGGCATAAGCGGTAATATCAATGGTTTTATCCGCCGCGGAGCCGATGGCGGCAATAGCGGTGTTGTCGGCGGTGGTCTTAATCACGATATTCTCAAACAAAGCCGGAACGGTGGAAGAAGCCGATACCTTGTTGGCATAGTAATATAGATCTAGTGTGCTGTCATACGACCAGCCTGCACCAAGGACCGGTTGCTCCATAACGGTTTTGATCTGTGCGGGGATTTCAACCTTCAAATATACCCAACTTTCTTCGGTGCCTGAGGGATGAACTGTCGGGTTTTTAGGAATGGTTGCACCCGGAACGATCTTGCTGCCGTCCGTCCATGACGTTTCATCAACAGTAAGACCAATGTTTCCGACGGTAAATGTGTTGGTTAGACTGCTGGTGGTTGCCGTTAAATACGCCAGCGTGCCGCCTACACTTGCCAAAACCAGTACTACAGCGGCCAGGATCAGTACCAATGACTTTCTCTTCATTTTCGTTTCCTCTACTTTCAGTTCTATTTATTTGGAATGTTGATTTTATATAAAGCCAAGCGATAATGGCTGGCCGTCAGGGGGTAGTTGTGGTAGCGGAAGTTGCGCGGGCAAAAGCGGCCTGTGCGGTGGCTGCGCCCATACCTTCCGCCTGAATGGACTGCGCAAGCACCTGCAGCTCAAAGTATTTCCCATTGTAGGCTTCCGATAAACCGGTTACATTCGGCGTGCAGGACTGCACCAGCACTGCCGTCAGGTTGCCGGTGTCCAAAGTTACGCCGGGCTGCACAATGGCATTGTGGTAATAGTAGCCGTCCGCGCCCTTTGTCCAATCGGCTGAATTGATGGTGATGGTATAGGTGCCCTCCGTAGCAAGGCCGGTGCCGGAACCGTCCCTGTTGCGCCAGACAGGCACAAGCGTTGCGCGGATAAAGGCTGGCACATTGCCGATGTTCTGCACCTTCACGTTGGACTTCGTGGTTTTGTCAAACGTCTCCACGACTTGGTTGGGCACCTTTCCAACTTCAAAGGTGTTGACAAGCGCGTTTGGCGTAGAGGTGAGCCACGCAAGCGTTCCCCCAATGGAAGCTACCACCAGGATGACTGCGGCAACCACGATCAAAATTGTCTTGTTTTTCTTCTTTAACAGTACCTGCATGCTTACACCTCCGGATGCTTGGGCGTTTTACTTACGCTAGCCCGTTTGTCGGCTTCTTCCGCCTTTTTCAAGAGATCGGGGATAAATACCAGTATCAGCAGCACGAGGACAGCGGTGCCCGCTAAAATCATGCCTTTCTGCGTAGAGAGAAAGCTGGATACGTAACCGAGCTTGGGTACGGTAAATATCGGCTTGCCCAGAAGGTTTTCAAAGTGGACAGGCGCTGCGTCCGGCACATCGTTCGCGTCGCCCTTGGTGTAAAAGAGGCTGTTGGCGCTGTCTATCGCCACAACGCGGTGGGTAGCGACAACGAGATCCTCGTTCAGGACGAACGTGATGGGATCGCCGTCTCTGATGCTTTCAGGCGTAACCTTTTGCACATAGATCAGGCTGCCAACCTGGTAAGTCGGCTCCATGGAGCCGGAAAGCACCGCAAACGGCGTCAGCCCAACAATCCGCACCCCTGCAAGCAGTATGGCCAACAGTACGACGGCGGCCACCAGCACGGTAGTAAGCGCATTCCATATAATTTTCACGATCTTTGACAAGGTGCGTTATCCTCCGTACTGGCGCGTTATACTGCGGGATTGTAGGGGTTAAAACTGTTCACCGCAAAGCTTTCGCCGGAAAGCCAGAAGGGAACGCGGTTTGTGTTGGCCACCGAGCAGGAGATTGCGGTATCGGTCGGTGTCTGACCCAATGTTCTGTCGCTGTTGGTCCAGCCAATGGTCGGCGTGGCGTCATACCGCCAGGACCACGTGGTCTCTTCCGTTACGGTGTACGTGCCCTTGGGCAGGCCTTTGATCACCTTGCTGCTGTTGCCCTGGATGACTTCTTTGACGGTAATCCCGGTATCGCTGGTCAGCGTGAAGATGTAGCTTTCGCCTTCCGCGCCGCCCGTCTTTGTAATGGTCACCTGTCCGGATATAACCGTCACGGTGAAGTGCTGCGCCGCTGTGGTGACGTCCGCAGAGTTATTCATGATCTTGCAGAACGTCGTAATGTCTACGCCGCCGATTAGAGCTTTCACCTTAAAGGTGGAGGTCACAGCCGGTTTGTACACGGTAAGATCGCTTCCGGGCGCGGTGCCGGTTACCTTCACGGGGGAGACTGTTACAGTAGGTGCTGTCGCAAACGGAGCGGCCACAGCGGGTGCGCCCGTGGTCCCGACCCATGTAATGCCGGAATAACGGCCGGTCAAATTCGTGGTTTCACCCAAGAACACGCTGGTATCCGTGCAGGTGATGGTGGGTTTTAAGACGAATAGTTTCAAATGGCTTCCAACGGGTGCCGCCGCAGTCTTTGTGATTGTGGACGCCGCAGTCAAATCATCCAGATCGCCGTCTGTGCGTGTGACGGATGCAATGGTGACGCCTGTATCAGCCGTTGGGTACGCCGGGGATGCGGGCAGGCCGCTAAAGGTGTAGGTCAGCCCGGGCGCCGCGCCCATTGTGACGATATTGGCGGTATTGGCGCCATGCTTCCAATCAACATTGGCAATTGCGGCGGTATTGAGCTGTGCCGTGGTCGGATTCTGCGTGAGGTACACGCTCAAATCCTTTGCCGTGATGGCGGGGTTATAAACGCTGACGCTTGCGGAACCAATATTCAAATTGGCAATACTGCCCGCAGTACCAACTTGGTTAGTTGCCGTCTCGGAAGGCGTAATGGCAGCGGTAACGGTATAGGTCTTATCCGCCATCAGGTCAGCAATCGTACTCGTGCCGGTCCATTCGCAAAGCGCGGAGCCGAGCACGGAACCCGCGGGAACGGTATAGGTTCCTATGACTGTGCCGCCATCTTTAATGGTATAAGCGACATCGGAATACTGGTTGGTCACAACATTGCCCAGCGTATACGTGCTGCCGCCGCTTGAGGTAGTGTAGTTCCCGCCAAACAGACTGGTCAGTACTACATCATCCCCCGCATAGATGTCTTTGTTTTGCAGGGAAGCGGTGCTGAACCGTATGGGCACGTTGACTTCCGGGGACTCGTTTCCGAACATCTGCCTCGGAGCCGGAGCCGTAGCGTTATCGTACAGGCCGGATGTCGCAGGTACGTTTGTCTCCACGTTGTTGCCGCCGATAAAGCTGGGCTCGCGCTCCACTTCTATTTCGATGATCAGCTTTTTGCCGTGGAATGTATTGCCTGCGCCTCGCCCGTTGACGGAGACGTAGTTCGTATCAAAGTCAAACCCGCTGACGGTAACGGTCTTGCCGCTGACTGTGGGCGTCAAAGCTACGACAGTTTCATTGACAAACGAAAGCGTACCGCCGGTATAGGAAGCGTCCGCCGTCTTGACGGTAATATTGCCGGGCGTCGGTAACCGGAAATAGGCGGATATCGTATCCTTGATGCGCGCTTCAGCGCCCAGCTTCACCGTTGGGTTGCCAACCTGTTGCGATATGTCCTGGAATACATCATCCAATGCATTTGCATTGCTTGCGGAAAGATAATAGCTGGACCATTCTCCTGTTATCGGATCCTGTTTCCCGGTAGCGCCGCCTGTTCCGGGGGCGTCCAATGCCGTCGCATTGGGATAATTTGAAGACGTTAAATGCATATACCTGTTCGCACGGTTGGTATCCCCGCTAGTGGTTCCAGGGAGGGACCCACCTGCATTCACTTCTGCATCCGCAAAGATGCCCACCGTAAAGACCGTGACTGACTTATCTTTGAGAACTTTACTTTCAGCAATTGTATTTGTGGCAACAGTGCTGCTGAAACCTGAGCCATGGTTGGGATATCCGTCCGTAAACATGACAGTTACGCGGTTGCGGCTTGAAGTGGCCGCAGAAAAAATGCTGTTGGCATTTGCCATACCATAATCTGCGCCTGTGGAACCATCGGCGGTCAAACTGTTTACAATTCCTTTTAAGGTAGCAGCTCCAGTTGCGTCAACGGTAATCAGATTTTGTCTAATGGAAGAGTTATCCGCAAACGTAACAATCGCAATTTTATGTTTATTTGCGGCAACCGTTATACTGTCGTTTTGTGCTTTTGTAGAGTCGATGAAGTTGTTAACGGCCGTCTTAAGCGCCGCAAGCCGGGACGTTGTAACCGTAGTTTCATTTCTTCGGTAGAGCGTCCATGGTGCAGTTCCATTGTCATAGTCGCTGGTTGCTGTAACGGTAGTTCCTTCGGCATTTACATAGGAATAAGTGTATTGATTATAACCACCTGAGCTATTAATCCAAGTTCGAGTTAACGTTACCTGAGTGAAAGTTCCATTACCCAGGTCGTAATACAAATTATCCTTTCGGTCATAGAGCTGCGAATTCTTGGTCTGACTGCGGACCTGGAAAGTATAGACTGTCTTTGAAAAATCATAATCCATACTGCCGGATACATCCAAAACAAGCACGATATCCGCAGGCGCAGGCTCGTTTGTGTTTGTAACTGTACCTGTGGTATAGGATTCGAGACGGATCTTATAGTTGCCGTTCGGAAGAAGGCTGACGGATTTGTCCAGTTGAATGCCGGTATCAGGCACCACCAATGTGGTGAAGCCCCTGGCCATTGATTTTAGCTTGGGGGCAGAAGCGGGAGCGGTCAAAGAGGTAAGCAACGCGCCCGCGTTGCTGAAATCTTCTTTCGCAACGCCTGCTCCAAGCAAATTGCCGGTAACGGAGAACAGCTTTGTAAACTCTTCCTCCGTAAACTCCTGTGCAACCGCATCCATTTTATCCGCATCCAGAAGGGCGGAAAGCTCAATCCATGCGTCAATGCGCGCCTGGTTGCTTTCCAAACCGCGCAGGTAATCCGCAATTTCAGCAGCGGTCATCTTTGTAAAATCAAGCGCCTGAGAGAACCATGCGGCCAACTCCGTCTGGGTCGCATAGCCCTGCAAAGACGTAATCTGCTGCTCTGTGAGCACAGTGAGCACGGCTTTGAGCGCATCGCCTTCGAGCGTCTTCAAATACGCATACAGTTCTTCCCCTGATAGCCCGCTTACGTCAATGGACGAATTTGTCGCAGGCGTCGGCAGCGGCGTTTCCGTCGGTCCCGGCGTTGCAGCGGAATCCGGCGTTGGTGTGGGAGTCGCCTGGGGCGCTTCTACAGACGAAGGCGTGGCGGACTCATCCCCCTCCGCCGCAAAGCCCGCGATGGGGAACAGCCCCACAACCAGCAATGTAGCCAATAAAAGGGCCAGTGTCTTCTTGCTTTGTTTCTTCATCCCGCTATGCACCCCTTACGCTGGAATTGGCTGGCAAACGAGCGCCAGCCGATACATGTATTTCCATCTTTCACAAATCATAAACCACGCTGGTCACAGACCAGCCTCCAAACCGTCTTTTTTCAATTTTATTTTTTCCTTATTTAGGTTCCCTGCAGTTAAAATGGCAGGAGAGTTCTCAAAATATTCACATACAGCGTTGTTTTTCAAAAATCACCAAAAAAATCGGTATGCAATTTGCATACCGGAATGCAGCCGTTTACGGCGGATTGACGCGATTGACAAAGGGGGAGGCATGGCGGTATCCTAAAACCAAAGGAAAAAGCAGTTTTATTTGGCTTATGAAGGGCAGTTCTCCAAATTTGCAGCACATTTTCAGGAGGGGCACATGCAATACGTAATCGGCGTGGATATCGGTACCTCCGGTACCAAGACGGTATTATTTGATGAAGCTGGCAACCGCATTTCCTCGGCCATGAGAGAATACCCGCTTTATCAGCCGCAAAACGGCTGGGCGGAGCAGGAGCCGGAGGATTGGTGGCGCGCTGCTGTTGAAACCATCCGGGAAGCGGTTTCAAATTCCGGCGTGGATGCAAAGGACATTAAAGGCGTGGGCCTCTCCGGGCAGATGCACGGCCTTGTCATGCTCAACCAAAAAGGCGAAGTGCTGCGGCGCAGCATCCTCTGGTGCGATGGCCGCACAGCCGCCGAATGCGCGGAAATTACAGAAAAGGTCGGCAAAGAAAAGCTGATTGCAATCACGGCCAACCCCGCGCTCACCGGCTTTACTGCGGGCAAGGTGCTCTGGGTGCGCAGGCACGAGCCGGAGCTGTATAAAGCTTGCCGCATGATGCTGCTGCCCAAGGATTATATCCGGTACCGGCTGACAGGTGTTTACGCAACGGAAGCTTCGGACGCCGCGGGCACCAACCTTTTGGATGTACCAAACCGCCGCTGGTCGGAAGAAGTGCTTTCCATATTGGATATCGATGGCGCACTGCTGCCCAAAGTGTTTGAATCCCCCGACGTCACAGGGTATGTGACAAAAGAAGTTGCTGCGCTCACCGGCCTGTGTGAAGGGACGCCCGTTGTGGGCGGCGCTGGGGACAATGCGGCGGCGGCTGTCGGCACGGGCGTTGTCAAGGACGGCCGTGCGTTTTTGACCATCGGCACGTCCGGCGTGATATTCGCGCATGCGGACAGCGTGCGCATCGATCCCGGCGGGCGCGTGCACACGTTCTGCCATGCAGTGCCCGGCTGTTATACGGTCATGAGCTGTACGCTTTCGGCAGGCCTTTCCCTAAAGTGGTTCCGCGATCAGTTCTTTACGGCGGAAATGGAAGCTGCCGCAGGCATGGGTGTGGACCCGTATGAACTGATGAACGCGCAGGCTGCCCGCGTCCCCATCGGCTCCAACCGCCTCGTTTATCTGCCCTATCTGATGGGAGAGCGCTCGCCCATACTCGATCCCGATGCGCGGGGCGCGTTTATCGGCCTTTCCGCCATCCACACCAAGTATGATATGCTGCGCGCCGTCATGGAGGGAGTGTCCTACTCCCAGCTGGAATGCCTGGATGTGCTCCACGGCATGGGCATTGTTCCAAAGGAACTCCTGGCGACGGGCGGCGGCGCAAGGAGCGCGCTGTGGCGGCAGATGCTTTCGGATGTTTTAAACTGCCCGGTTGCCACCGTCGCGTCCTCCGGGGAAGGTCCGGCGCTTGGCGCGGCTTTGCTTGCGGGCGTAGGCGCAGGCGTCTATAAGAGCGTACCGGAGGCGTGTGACGCCGTTATTCACCTTAACCCGCTCCAGCAGCCGGAAGAAAAGAGCGTGAAGGCATACGCGCCCTATTATGCGCTCTACAAAACCATGTATCCCTCGCTCAAAGCGCAGTATGCCGCGCTGGCGTCACTGTAAACAAAGGCCGTCCAGCCTACAGAAAGAAGGATTTGTTGATGAAGAAAAAGGCGCTTGCCCTGCTGTTGGTGCTCACGATGCTGTTCCTTGCAACCGGCTGCCTGCCCAAATTGGTGCAGGGCGTTGTCGAACAATACATGGAAGACAAAGCGGGTGAAACAATCGAGGCAAAGCCTGTTCCCCAAACTCCGGAGCAGGAAGCGCAGCTTCCCGGCAAGGCTGAGCAGCCGGCTTCTCCGGTTGCACCTCCCGCGCCGGGTGAAACGACTGGTGCAACGGATATTTACAGCAATATGGATTATGTGCGTGTGTATTCCGATTATCCGCAGGAATTTGATCTGGATGGGGACGGCGCATTGGAAACGCTGACGGTATTGACAGACGATGATGCGGGGACGTTTGGCATCAACATCGAAAAAAACGGAGAGACCATGCCGGGGGATGCCATACAGGCATATTTGAAGGATGCGTTCGTCGCTTATAATTCCGAAGGCAAGCCCTGCATTGTGGTAAGCTACGATTATGCCTCGGATGATTATGAGACCGCCATCTATACATTTGACGGGCAGTGCCTCGCCTGCACCGATACAAAGACCGGGTTTGCGGAAGGCATATATGAAGGCGTATGGATGCTGCGCGGCTGGGTGTACACGATGGGGACATGGAGCGGCTACCATAAATGGACAATATCACCGTCCTTTACGTTTGCTTCCCAGGGGCCCGATCTTTGGATGCTGCAGGATGCCGGCCCAGACCGGCTGCTGTCCGCGAAAACAAGCATAGACGCGCAGTTTATCGAAAACGGCGCGCTTGTACCTGGAACGATACAGGCGGGGGAACGCCTGCGGCCCTACGCCACGGATCAAAATGAGGTCGTATATTTTAGCATGGAGGATGGCAGAAAAGGGCTGCTGCGTGTAGAACTGAAAGAAGGGCTTACCTATATTGGCGGCCAACAGGATGACATGGTGTTTGACAATCTGTTTTATGCCGGATGACCAGTGCCTTAGAAAAAACGAGCCGCCAAATACTTGGCGGCTCGTTTTTTCTTTTCCTTACAGGAGCTTCAACCCCAAATTCCCTGCCCTAAAACATGGGGATTATGGGAGTAGGCCATACATAGTAAGTTTCCGGTACGGGCAAGCCATATATAATCACAAACACCCCGACAAAACGCCGGGGTGTTTGGATGAGGGGTGTATTATTCTTCTTCGCCCATCAGACGGAACTCTTCCACCAGTTCCTTGAGCATGTCGGCCTGGCCGGAAAGCTCCTCCGCCGTTGCGGCACTTTCTTCCGCCGTGGCGGAAGTCTGTTGTACCATATCGCTCATCATATTAAGGCCGCTGTTGACCTGCGCAATGCCGGTGGCCTGCTCGTTGGAGGCATCCGCAATTTCCTTGACGAGCGTCGCCGTCTGTTCAACGGTTGCGGTAATCTCGAGAAGGGCAGCGGAAGTATCGTCCGCAATCCGGGTGCCCGCGGCCGCTTTCTTAATAGAATTGTTGATGAGCGCAGTCGTTTCCTTTGCGGCGTTGGCGGATTTTTGCGCAAGATTTCGCACCTCGTCCGCAACCACGGAGAAGCCGCGCCCATACTGCCCCGCGCGAGCCGCTTCAATTGCTGCGTTCAGGGAAAGTATGCTTGTCTGGAACGCGATATCGTCAATGACCTTGATGATCTTTCGGATACTGCCCGCAGTCTCATTGATGGCTTCCATAGCGACCTGCATGGCGTGCATGCGCTTGTTGCCGGTCTGCGCGTGCGTCTGTGCGGCCACGCTCAGTTCGCTTGCGGTCATGGCGCGCGCGGCGTTGCGCTTGGTATGGTCGGCAAGTTCCGATACTGTGGCGTTGAGCTCCTCAATAGAGCTTGACTGCTCTACAGAAGCATGGGATAGCGCCTGGCTGCCTGCAGACACCTGCAAAGTGCCCGCCGCCACCTGGTCGGCCGCGGCACCGATTTCCTGCAGCATGTCGTTGAAAGAGAAGACAATGCCGTTGATGGCCTCCTTCAGTTCCACAAAATCCCCGTGGTATTCCGTGGTGATAGATACCGTCAAGTTTTTGTTGGACAGCTCGGAAAGCACATACGAGGTTTCTGAAATATAACGCTTGAGCGCGGCGATTGTTTCGTTGAGCGCGTGCTTGATAATGGCGTGGTCGCCCCGGAACTCACCCGTTACCTGCGCGTCCAGGTTGCCAAGGGAAAGCTCGCGCAGCACGGCGGTCGCTTCTTCCACGGGGGCGATTACGGCGTCAAGCGTGTCGTTTATGCCTTCCACGATCTTTTTAAAGTCGCCCTTGTGCTGTTCAGCGTCGGCGCGCGTTTTGAGTTCGCCCGCAAGCGCGGCCTGTACCAGCACGTCGGTATCGGATATCATGGCCTGCAGGGAACCGCATACGCTCATAAAAGACTGCATGAGCATGCCGATTTCATCTTTGCGGCTGCCCGCCTCCATTGCAAAGCGGGTGTTGCCTTCCGCAAGCTGTTCGGCCCCGGCTTTTAGCGCCATAAGCGGCTTCTGCACAATTCTGCGTATGAACAACAGCGTGCCTGCTACGGAAAGCGCAATGAGCACAACGGCCACAAGTATGGTATTGCGTATGCCCGCTCCGCGCGCCTCATTAATTTCGTCAATCGATAGCCCGACAAACAGGGCGCCCAGCACGGTACCGTCCTTATCCATTAACGGCGAATACTTGACGGCGTAGCTCTTTTCCGCAATCACGGCGCGGCCGGTGTACTCCTGCTTCTGCTTCAATACGATATCCGCAATGTGGGGATCCATTTGGGTGCCCACAATGCGCACGTTGTTCTTCGTAATGGTCGTCGCCCAGCGCACGTCGTTTTTAAACACGGTAAAATCGGCGCCATGCAAATCCTTCTGTTTATCCAGCAGCGCGGCGTTGTTGTAATAATAACCCGCAACAATACAGCCAACAATCCCCGTGCGCTCCAGCTTTACGGGGACCGCCGCCAGCCGGTAGATATTGCCGTTGGGGTCGGCGGTAAGGCTGATATCCTGACGCCCCTCAAACGCTTTTTGCAGATAGGCGGCGGAGGCAAGGTTTTCTCCCTTTCTATAATAGGAACTTGTGGAATAAAGAATGTTCCCAAGCCTGTCCGTCACAAACACAAAGCCGGAACCGCCCGCCTGGAAGTCGCTCAGGTAGTTTCCGATGCCTTCCGCATTTTGCGCTGAGACTTCCTTTATAAAGACGGGGTCAACCGCGCTTTCCGTAGCCGTTTCCAGCCAAGTAAGCACCTGGTCCTCCAGGCTTTTGCTAAAGCTAGAGAACGCGCGGTCCATTTGCTCGTTCATAATGCGGTCGGAAATCTGGTTTCCGCTGGTTGTAGCCAGAAGTGTGCTTACCGTAACCGCCACAATCAGAATGGGCACTACAAACAAAAGCAGCTTGCCGCCAATGCTCTCAAACAGGGAGACGGCGGATTCGCGCGCCTGGGCTCGCTTTGTAAAAACGAGCCTCCCGATGCGAGAAAAGAAAACACCCGTTTTTTGAAAAAAGGCATTACTTTTCTGACCCTCTGCCGGATGACTTTGGGTTTGCGCTTCTTTCGGGGCCGGTTGCTTTCGGTTGGCGAGTATCTTTGTGGTTAGCTGGGAGAGCTTTGTAAAGATGTTTTTCTTGTTCACCTGACAACCCCCTACAATGCAATATGGAAAAATATCAAGAAGAGAAGGCCGCAACCTGCAGCGGAGCGGCGTAATCCTTTCATTATATCGGCATTTTATCCGCGGTTCTTAACATTTGCAAAGCAGAAAGCTGCAATATTATGGGTCTTTTCAAAAATACAGGAAGAATTATGTCTATCAATCATTGTTCACGGTTTCGTTTTTAAAGCGATATCCTTTCAAACAGCATAATTGCCTTGCATGGTTTGCCAAAATGCCCCAAAAAAATTTGTGTATGGGTCGTATTCGTATTGCAAACGCTTAGAAAAGGGGATTTTACATAGATTTGATAATTCTAATATTGGGGGATAACAATCGGGATGTATGCTTGCAATGTAAAATGAATTGGAGGAAGTATTCAACATGGAAGCAATCAGAAAGTTTGCAACTCTGGCGGTCAGCGCATTACTCGTGCTTTCCGTATTCGCAGGTTGCGCGCCTGCGGCTGAAGCGCCCGCGGCGACCGAAGCACCCGCAAGCGAAGCGCCTGCGGTGACCGAAGCTCCCGCATCCACATTTGACAATAAGCAGGATATCATCGTGATCTCCCGCGAAGACGGTTCCGGCACCCGCGGCGCGTTCATTGAACTCTTGGGCGTCGAAGTGAAGCAGGATGACGGCACCAAAGTGGATATGACAACCGTTGAAGCGCAGATCACCAACGATACCGCCGTCATGCTCACTACCGTCGCCGGTAACCCCTATGGCATCGGCTACATCTCGCTTGGCTCCCTCAATGATACAGTAAAGGCGGTCCAGGTAGACGGCGTGGACGCCACCGTTGAAAACATCAAGGCCGGTACCTACAAGGTTTCCCGTCCGTTCAATATCGCCACAAAGGGCGAAGTGAGCGCCGCAGCGCAGGATTTCATCAACTTCATCATGAGCGCAGAAGGACAGGAAGTTGTATTGAAGAGCAAGTACATCAAAATCAATGACGCCGCTCCCGCGTTCGCTCCCACGGAAGCTTCCGGCAAGGTCGTCGTCGCCGGTTCCTCTTCTGTCACCCCCGTCATGGAAAAGCTTGCGGAAGCTTACAAGGCTGTTAATCCTAACGTCACCATCGAAATCCAGCAGAGCGACTCCTCCACCGGTATGAAGAGCGCCATCGACGGCACCTGCGACATTGGGATGGCTTCCCGTGCGCTCAAGGACAGCGAACTTTCCGAAGGCCTCACCCCGACTGCCATCGCCATGGACGGTATTGCGGTCATCGTCAACAACGAGAACACCTTCTCCAGCCTGACCTCCGACCAGATCCGTGCCATATTCACTGGCGAGATCCTCAGCTGGAGCGAGGTTGCGTAAACGTAACATAAACAATGCCAGTGTATGGCATGGCTGCCGCCCGGAAAACGCCCCCGCGTTTTCGGGCGGCAAGCGCGTCCCATAAGATTGTTCCGTGCAGCATTCTGCACACCCCAAAGAACCGTATCCTAAGGAAAAAGAAATAACGGGGGAATGTTCATGAAAAAATGGAAGGAACCGGCGATGAAAGGCGTATTCATCGCGGCGGCGGCCACCTCCATCCTCTCCGTAGCGCTTATCTGCATATTCCTGTTCGCAAACGGCCTCCCGGCGATATTTGAGATCGGCCCGGCCAATTTCCTTCTGGGGCGGACATGGAAGCCGGGAAATGATATTTACGGCATATTCCCTATGATTGTGGGGAGCGTCTATGTCACGGCCGGGGCCATGCTCATCGGCGTGCCCATCGGGTTGTTAATGGCCATATTCATGGCGCGCTTTTGCCCGCGCTGGCTGTACCGCGTATTAAAACCGGCAACGGAGCTTTTGGCGGGGATCCCTTCGGTCGTATACGGCTTCTTTGGCCTGGTGGTCATCGTGCCGTTTGTACGGGAGCAGTTTGGGGGCAGCGGTGCATCCATGCTAACTGCCTCAGTGCTCCTTGGCATTATGATATTGCCTACGATAGTGGGCGTGGCGGAGAGCGCAATCCGCGCCGTGCCGGAGAACTACTATGAAGGCTCGCTCGCGTTAGGCGCGACGCATGAGCGCAGCGTGTTTTCCACCCTGGTTCCCGCTGCGAAGTCCGGCCTGTTCGCCTCTGTTGTGCTGGGTATGGGCCGCGCCGTTGGCGAGACCATGGCGGTCATCATGGTGGCGGGCAACCAGGCGCGCATGCCTGCGGGCATACTCAAGGGACTGCGTACGCTGACTGCGAACATCGTCATTGAAATGGGCTACTCGGCGGATCTCCACCGCGAGGCGCTGATTGCAACAGCCGTTGTGCTCTTTATCTTCATCCTGGTCATCAACGGGCTGTTCTCGCTGCTCAAGAGGAGGTCGAACCTATGACGGGAACGAATGCTTCTTACTATAAAACTGCCGCGCATCCGGGCAGGGGAAAAGCGATATTCTTACGGGTATTGGTTTACCTTGCCGCGATCATTACCGTTACGGTTCTGCTGTTCCTGGTCGGGTATATTTTAATCAAGGGCGTACCATATCTTACGCCGGAACTGTTTGCGTGGGAGTATACATCGGAGAACGTCTCCATGATGCCTGCCATTATCAACACCATATTGATGACGGTGCTTTCGCTCATCATTGCGGCGCCGCTTGGCGTATTTGCCGCAGTCTACCTGGTGGAGTACGCAAAGCGAGGCAGTAAATTTGTTTCCGTTGTCCGCGTGACGGCGGAAACGCTTTCGGGCATTCCTTCCATTGTGTACGGGCTGTTTGGCCTCCTGTTCTTTGTCACCCGCCTCCAGTGGGGCATGTCCCTGCTGGCGGGCGCGTTTACTCTGGCGGTTATGATACTGCCGCTTATTATGCGTACCACCGAAGAAGCGCTAAAGGGTGTGCCGGACGCATACCGGGAAGGCAGCTTTGGCCTTGGCGCAGGGCGGTTAAGAACGGTATTTTCCATCGTACTGCCTGCGGCGGTTCCGGGCATACTTGCCGGCGTCATATTGGGCATCGGCCGCATTGTGGGAGAAACCGCGGCGCTCATTTATACGGCAGGTACTGTCGCCAAAGTGCCGGAAAATCTTCTCTCTTCCACCCGCACACTTTCGGTGCATATGTATTCGCTCGCGCGCGAGGGGCTGCATATCAACCAGACATATGCGACTGCGGTGGTGCTGCTTATCGTCGTGGTTGGCATTAACGCGCTTTCTTCCATGGTGGCGCGCAGGCTCATTAAGCGCAACGGCAGCTAAGTAAACCCTTATGGGGGCGTCACAGAAAAGGCCAGAACCGGCGAAAGGAAGAACTATGGAAAAGCAGAAAAAGGCCATTAAGTTTGATATAAAGGATTTGGATCTGTATTATAGCTCGTTTCAGGCGCTTAAGAAAGTGAACATGTCCGTGGAGGAGCGGGAGATCACCGCGTTCATCGGCCCATCCGGCTGCGGCAAGTCTACACTTTTGAAAACGCTCAACCGCATGAACGATCTTGTGGAAGGCTGCAGGATTGTAGGCAAGGTCGCGCTCGACGGAGAAGACATTTACGGGAACATGGATGTCAACCTTCTCAGAAAGCGCGTGGGCATGGTGTTTCAAAAGCCCAATCCGTTCCCCATGAGCGTGTACGATAACATCGCATATGGCCCGCGTACGCACGGCGTGCGATCGAAAGCGAAGCTTGACGATATTGTGGAACGCTCGCTCACCAACGCGGCGATCTGGGATGAACTCAAGGACCGGCTCAAAAAGAGCGCCCTTGGGCTTTCCGGCGGGCAGCAGCAGCGCCTGTGCATTGCACGCGCGCTTGCTGTGGAGCCCGAGGTGTTGCTGATGGATGAGCCCACCAGTGCGCTGGACCCCATTTCCACCTCAAAAATTGAGGATCTTGCCGTGGAATTGAAGTCAAAATATACTATAATCATCGTAACGCACAACATGCAGCAGGCTGCGCGCATTTCAGACAAGACGGCATTCTTTTTATTGGGTGAGGTCATAGAGTACGGGGAGACGGAGCAGCTGTTTTCCATGCCAAAGGATAAACGAACAGAGGACTACATCACAGGGAGGTTTGGCTGATGCGAAATAAATTCGACGAACAACTGGATTTGCTGAACAAAGAACTCATTGAAATGGGCGGGCTCATTGAGCAGGCCATCCAGAACGCCTGCGCCGCGTTAAGAACCCATGACGCGCAGCTTGCCAAAGAAGCCATTAAGTTTGACCATGAGATCGATGAAAAGGAACGCCGTATTGAAGGCCTGTGCCTGAGGCTTTTACTGCAGCAGCAGCCGGTGGCAAGGGACCTGCGGCTCATTTCCTCTGCCCTTAAAATGATTACGGATATGGAGCGCATCGGCGACCAGGCGGCGGATATTTCGGAAATTGTGCTGGTGATGGGCAAGGACTATGACAATGTCCAGCCGGAAGAGATCCCGCTGATGGCAGATGCGACAATCGCTATGGTAACAAACAGCATTGATGCGTTTGTGCGGCGGGATGAGGCGCTTGCGCAGCAGGTGATTGACGCGGACGACGAAGTGGACGAACGTTTCCTGCAGGTACGGGCCAAGCTGATTGAACGCTTTACGGCGGACCCGCACACCGCGGAGTATGCGCTGGATTTGTTCATGATTACTAAATATTTGGAGCGCATTGGCGACCATGCGGTCAACATTGCGGAATGGGTGCTGTTTTCCATTACCGGCATCCATCAGTCATCTGAAATGGAATAAAATCGGTACGTAAGCTTAAAAGGGGAACGGCATGATTTATTATGTAGAGGATGAAACCAATATCCGGGAACTTGTGCTCTACACGCTTGCGCAGACCGGCTTCGAAGCATGCGGCTTTGAAAACGCGGAGCAGTTCTGGAGGGGCATTGACGGTGCACATCCCGAGCTTGTCTTGCTTGACGTCATGCTGCCCGGGGAGGATGGCATTTCTATTCTGAAGCGGCTGCGTGCAGCAAACGCTACAAAAGGCATCCCCGTTATTCTTTTGACCGCCCGCGGTGCGGAATACGATAAGGTGACGGGGTTGGACGGCGGTGCTGACGATTATATTACAAAGCCGTTTGGCATGATGGAGCTGATTTCCCGCATCAAGGCGGTGCTCCGGCGCTCTTCTCCCAAGGAACTCACGGATATTCTCGCCATTGACGAGCTTGTCATGAACACAGAAAAGCATACCGTCACATGCGTTGGCGCAAACGTCGTGCTTTCGTTTAAGGAGTTTTCGCTGCTGCGGTTTCTGATGGAAAACCGCGGGCGCGTGTTCACGCGGGACCGGCTGTTGACCGCTGTCTGGGGCTATGATTATGCGGGCGGCACGCGCACCGTGGATGTACACATCCAGACGCTGCGGCAGAAGCTGGGGGATTGTGCGTACCTAGTAGAGACTGTCCGTGGAGTCGGCTACCGCGCAAAGGAGTGAAAGCAATATGCAAAAGACCGTCAACCGCTACATGGTGCTGCTTTCGCTCGCCTGCGTGCTGCTTTTGGCACTTTTGACGCTGGGCGTATTCTATGGCGTGCTTACCGGACAATTGCGCTGGGAGCAGAGGAGCGAAGCGGAGTATGTGGCGGCAGGCATGAAACTGTTGGGCGATGAAGCATACCTCCATCAGGTTCGTCAGGTGGATGAAACGCGCCTGACCCTGATTGCCGCCGATGGCACCGTGCTGTACGACACTAATGCAAACGCGGCTCAAATGGAAAACCACGGCGACAGGCCGGAGGTCATTGCGGCGCTGGCGAACGGGGTTGGGGAAAGCACCCGGCCTTCGGAAACCATTGGGCGGGAAACGCTCTATTACGCCATAAAGCTTCCGGATGGCAGTGTGCTGCGCCTTGCGGATACACAGGCAAGCGTTTGGGGCATCCTGTGGCGGATGCTGCCCGGGGTGATCGGCACGCTTGTTTTGACGCTGCTTATTTGCGTGCTTCTCGCAAAACGCATGACGCGGCATGTCATTTCCCCGCTCAATGCGCTGAACCTGGACGATCCGCTCAATAACGACGTGTATGATGAGCTTTCTCCGCTTTTGTCAAGACTAGAGGCCCAAAAGCGCCAGATTGCTTCGCAGATGCGGGAACTGACCGCAAGGAGCGATGAGTTTTCCGCCATCGCCCACAACATGCGCGAAGGGCTGCTGGTATTAAACGCCCACGGTATGATCCTTACCATCAACCGCAGCGCGCAGCGGCTGTTCCGTGCGGACAGCAAGACCTGCACGGGTAAGCATGTGCTTACCGTAGACCGCAGCCTGAAACTGCAGACTGCGGTGGAGCAGGCCGAAAAAGGCATACCTGCCGAGCAGGTCATACAGCTCAACGGCCGCAGCTACCAGCTCATTGCAAGCCCGGTGCGCGAGCGCGCGGCGGTGACAGGCGTTGTGGTGCTAATACTCGATATCACCGAGCGGGAGGAGCAGGAGCGCATGCGGCGGGAGTTCTCCGCAAACGTTTCGCATGAATTGAAAACGCCGCTCACTTCCATTTCCGGCTATGCGGAAATTATGAAAACCGGGCTGGTAAAGCCAGAAAACATGCAGGACTTCGCGCGGCGCATATTTGAGGAAAGCACCCGGCTCATTGCCCTTGTGGAGGATACCATACGGCTTTCACGGCTCGATGAAGGGGCAGGAAATATGCCGTTTGCGCGCGTGGAACTTCTTGCGCTTGCAAACAGCGTCAAAGAGCGGCTGCTTCCTGTGGCGCAGACAAAGGATGTGATATTGCGTGTAGAGGGCGAACATGCGGAGGTAGATGGCGTGAAGCAGGTGCTTGAGGAAATCCTCTATAACCTGTGCGATAACGGTATACGCTACAACAGGCAGGGTGGAAGCGTCACGCTTGCGGTATTGCCGCAGGCCGACGGACGCGTCAATGTCGTGGTGTCCGATACCGGCATCGGCATCCCGCCGGAGCACCAGGCCCGCGTGTTTGAACGGTTTTACCGCGTGGACCAGAGCCATTCCAAGGAGACCGGGGGTACCGGGCTTGGCCTTGCAATCGTCAAGCGCGGCGCGCTGATGCATGGCGCAAAACTCTCTCTGGAGAGCACGGTCAATAAGGGGACGGTTATCACCGTCAAATTTCCCGCGCCTACCGTACGGGAACAGCAGTAGAGCGGATTAAAAAATGCAGGGAATGCCTTGCAATGCGTCATGGTTCCTGCTATCATATATATGATGCTTCGGGGCGGGGTGTAATTCCCCACCGGCGGTGATGCGGCAGGGTTCAAAGCCTGCTTAGCTAAGCCCGCGACCCCTGTTTACAGGGTTGAGCCAATGAGATTTTGGCGCCGACGGTATAGTCCGGATGGAAGAAGCGCGACGAGTTCTTTTATCGCCGCACTTGTTTTTCAACGCACCGCAGCAGCGGGGCGTTTTTTGTTGCTTATCAGATCAATGCCCTTGCTGCAATGGAGCGGGAAAAGCCGGGAAGCATACATTTTTTAAACGGAGTGTTTGCAACATGAAACGGGAAAACACAAACAGGCTGGTTCACTTGGGGATGCTGGCGGGGCTTTCGCTGCTGCTGGTCTACATCATTCATTTCCCCATATTCCCCGGCGCGACGTTCCTCGAGTACGACATGGCGGATGTCCCCATACTCATCGGCACATTCCTCTACGGCCCGCTTTGGGGCATTGTGCTTACCGCGGTGGTCAGCGTTTTGCAATGGCTGCTCATTTCCCCGGCAAGTGGTTGGATTGGCGCGCTGATGCACTTTTGCGCCACCGGTACGTTTGTACTTGTAGCGGGTCTTATCTACAGCCGCTGGCGTTCCCGCAAGGGTGCGGTCACGGGCCTCTTTTTCGGGGCACTGGGCATGATTTTGATGATGATCCCATTGAACCTCCTATTCACCGTGCACTTCATGGGCGTGCCGCGTGAGGTGGTGGTGGATATGCTCGCCCCCATCATCATCCCCTTCAATGCCATCAAAACCGTGGCCAACGGCACGTTGACGTTCCTCCTATACAAGGCTGTTGCGCGCGTACTGCGGATTGAACGCGTGGATAATCCCACCTACGCGGTACAGAAAGCAAAGTAAACCATAAGCATAGATGACTGAGCCGGAGCAAACGCTCCGGTTCTTTTTGTATTTTTGCATATTAAAAAGATGACTTGCGAACAAATGAACGCAAGGGTATACTGGCAATAGACCCATATATATGCATTTCATAAAGGAGATTCAGCATGCGGCGAAAAGAGTGTATTGCTGTATTGAAAGAAAGCCAAATCCCGACAAGGTGGATGCGGGCGTATATCAGCATCTATCTCATTGCATTGCTTGTACAACTGGCGTCGCTTATGCTCAGTACCGGCGGGTTGCTGCTGTTTGCGAAAGATCTGTTGGTAGATCCGCTGCTGACAATGACCTTATCAAGCGGTGCGCTAACGCTGCTGATCTGCACGGCGATTGCCTACCATAGTATGATCCATCTTCGTCCAAGTGCCTTTGTGTGGTGTGTCGTGCATCTCATACTTTCCGCTGTTTACTGGACAGGTAGCGCTACACTAAGTTTAGTGCCCGCATATGATTCTGCGGGGATTGGATATGCGCCATACGCCGCAATCTTTTTCGTGATTTATATGGGCGGATGGGTTGCGCCAAATTACCTGTACTTTAACAAACGGAGGGAGTTATTCCGCGTGTATACGCCGCGGGAGATTGCTTTTGCGATGAGCCAGTGGCACTCGCTTTCCTAGGTTCTTAAAGTTGGCAGAACAATCAGACCAGTACAGGACAGAACAGGAGCAGAAACGATATGACCAATGCCGGTATCAAAGCGGTGCTCAAAAAAACGATGCTCGAGAATGAGGAAATCTCGACCGCATGGATGGGCTTTTATCTGAATGTATATTTGTATCTGGCGCTTGTGACGAGCGTGCTGACCCTGCCCAATACACTATTAAACATATCCAATATCCCCATCTTTGTTGGAGAAGGGAATATTTGGGGGGTGGTATCGTTCTTTGTGAGCGCGATTGCGGCTGTTGCAGCAATCATGACGTTTATTGAACTTCGCGACATTACACTGGCAGGATACAAGTGGAATATTGTATTGCTGGTGAGCATTTCTGTTGAGTTTGCCCTTTCTATGCTCTCCGTATGGCTTAGAGGCGAGCCTGATGCACGAATGGATATTGGCTTTCTGATTGGAGGACAGGTAGTAGTTGCCCTGACTTGGCTTGTCCCCAACCTAATTTACTTCAAGAAGCGCAAGCACCTGTTCCGCCCCTACACCACGGCGGAGGTGGCGGCTGCTCTTAAAGGCGAACCGCCGACCCCCGCGCTGCCTGTTCGTAAACCTTGCCATTATAAGCCCACCAAAGTGAAGGTTGATATGAGGAAGCTTTATTCGTCTCAAGCGGACGGCAAGGAGACACGGCTTATGCGGATCATGGAACAGCATAACAAAGTGAAAGTGTAGGAGAGGCTATGGCCAATACTGTAATCGGATTGCCAATGCAACCCAAAGAACTACGCACAAAATGGATGCGCTTTTATCTCAACATTTATTTGCTCCTGAAGCTGATTTCTGTGGTGCTTGCCATACCAAGCATAGTTTCCGTACTCCCTCTCATTGCCGAATGGGTAGCAGAAGGTTACAATTTGTATGCTATTGCATTGATTGCGCCGATCGTCGTAATCCTGTCTACGATTATGACATTTATCAAAACACGGAAGCTGACGCCGACCGGATACAAGTGGAATACCGTTATGATCTGGAGCAATTTTGTTGGGTTTGCCGCATGGTCGTTAGGAGGTGAGCTACAGGCAAGCCGGGGCCTATACACCTCCGGGGTTTGTGTTTATTGCGATCATACTCTATTTGTTTGGGTGGACGGTGCCCAACCTTGTCTATTTTCATAACCGCAGGCGATTGTTCTATATCGGCACAGAGGAAGAGAAAGCGGCTCCCGCCGCTCCAAATGCGCCGGACACTCTCACGCCGCCTATCCGCAAACCTTGCCATTATAAGCCTGGCAAAGCGAAGGTAGATACGCGGAAGCTTTATTCGCCGAAGAATAGGGCGACAAAGTTCGCGCGTATTATAAAGCATCAGCAGCAAAGATAGGCATGACAATACAGAGCAGGAGTATGAGCCATGACCAATGCCGGTATCAAAGCGGTACTCAAGAATAAGAATCCTTCCACAAGATGGCTGCGCTTCTATCTCAACGTGTATCTATACATTGTAATCGTGTTCGCGGCGATTGCGACTCCAAGCATTGTGATTGGCTTGCTCAGCAGTGCCAACTGGATTGCTGAGGGAAATATCTTGGAGCTCACAACGTTTTTGGTTCGCACGCTTACGGCTGCTGCTTCAATTGTTACATTTCTTGAGATGCGCGATTTAACAATGCTCGGTTATAAATGGAACGTTGTCATGCTTTGTGGTGGATTTGTTTGGACAGTTCTAATATATGTTTCCGAGTGGTTAAATACGGATGCCGAATACAGGACTCAAATGAGCGGGGTGGCTCTATTCTTGGCGCTGTTGCTGTTCCTGTGGCTCATTCCCAATTTGGTTTATTTCAAAAATAGAAAGCATCTCTTCCGCCCCTACACCGCTGCGGAGGTTGCGGCCGCCATCAAGGGCGAACCGCCCGCCCCCGCGCTGCCCATCCGCAAGCCCTGCCGCTATAAGCCTACCAAGGCGAAAGTGGATACGCGGAAGTTCTTGCCTCAGGCCAGGAAAGAGACGAGATATTTTTAGATCATGAAAGATCATAAGCAAATGCGCGTTCGATAATGTGGAACAGGAGCAGAAGATACGACCAAGGCCGGCAGTAAGACGGAGCGAAAAGATGGAGCTAAAAGACAAAGATAAGGAACGTTCCATTGCATGGATGCGGATTTATATTGGCGCTTTTCTATGGATTGCGGTCTCGTTTGCAGTGTGCCGTATTTCCGCCATGGCGGAAGAGGTTCCACACATCGCCTTATGGATTCGGAACGGCCTTTATCCATTACTCATCAGGCTTCTTGTGCAGACGGTTGCATCAGTAACCACGGTTATCACGTTCATACAGATGCGCAGGTTGAAACCATCCGGCTACTGGTGGAATGTCGTCATGCTGTGGAGCATTTTCGTCACTGTCGCAACGGACGTGCTTACTTTGGGGATTGTTGGGCTGCCAAGCATCAGGATACCGGCGGAATCGACAGTTACAGTGATGATAGCGCCATTGTTATGGATCATTCCTAACCTGATTTACTTCAAAAAGCGCAAGCATTTGTTCCGCGGCTATACCGCGGCGGAGGTCAAGGCTGCTATTTATGGGGAGCCGCTGCCCCCGCGCTGATCATCTGCAAAACCCTTGGTATGAGCATGTAAAGGCGAACGGAATAATGCATTTTATAGCGCTGACCAGAACGGAAAGGGAACGATAAAACCAAACAAAAGAGCGCCGAAGAACGGCGCTCTTTTGTATTGCTATTTCCCGTCTATCCGCGGCTTGCCTACGCCATCGTCCACATTCACAGTTTCGGGCGGGGTGAGCAGGACATCCGGTTTCGCCAGGATATGCCGGAACTGCTTGATGGAAGAGGCAAAGTAAAGCCCGTCGCAGATGCGCTCGTCTATGTTGATTTTCAGCCCGATGAAACGCTTGACTTCGCGCGCACCGGTTTCGGAAACCGTGTGTATGCGGGTCTTGTTGCCCATGGCCACAAACATGCTGCAGGTGCCAAACTCGTACAGGTGATGATAGATAGGGCCAATGCCCAAGGAGCCCATGTTGGTCAGAAACATGCTGGCGTGCCAGGGGCTTACTTCAAAAAGAGCGCGGGGGAGGCGGCCTATGTTATCCAGCGTGCGGATAATTCCAATGACAAACCGGAGGATAAACGAAGGGATGTATCCCATGAATTTGGAGATTTTGTCCGCATCGTTGACAGCGCCTTCGATCCTGTTGGAATTAACGGCTTCGGAAATGCGGCGTGCTACGTCATAGATGGTATCGGTAGGCTCAAACTCAACCTTTACGACGGTTTCCTCGCCCTTTTCCGTCATGGTACGCTTGATGACGAGGGAAAGCGTGATGCTGTTGCGCGCGTAGACCTTGTTCCAGACAATAAAGCGGTTGAGATAAGGGCGCAGTGCGACGATGCGTACAAGCCCCGCAATGAGTATGTGCATATAGGAAAGCTCAGGCATGGTTTCCCGGTGCTTGCGTACAAATTGTTCCAACGGCTCAAGCGGCAGGCTTTCTTCAAACATATTCTGCGAGTCGAGGCGAGAGCGCAGGATAAAGGGAATCACATTAAACAGCGCGTCCACATTGCGGATGCGCCAGCCGTCGTAACGGTCAAATATGCCACGCTTGAAAGTATGCTGCATATGCATTTCTCCTGGCTGTTATTGTACTGAGCAAGGCATGTGGGACAACGTTAATGGTATATACTTCTCGTATTATACCTGTTTTTTATACAATAGGGAATAAGTTTTGCACACGCCTGATTGAAAGCGGCGGGCATGCAGGTTAAACTTGTATATGGCCGCTTATCAATAAAAAAGGCCTGAAAAGATTTTCTTAAGCCTTCAGGTAGGCATGACTACCTTGCATCATTTGCAAACAAACACGACATGCACTATACTTTAGTGTATCGCACAGATGGAGAGGAACCGCGTGATGCTGATTGCGGATTTGCATACCCACACCAAATACAGCCACGGCGTTGGCACAGTGGAAGAAAACGTGCTCGCAGCCATCGCCCGCGGGCTAAAGCGCATCGGGATATCGGAGCATGGGCCCAAGCATATGTTCTTCCCGGTAAAATGGGAAGCATTGCTCAACATACGTAAAGAAATCGATGAAATGAACGCCCGCTACGGCAATCAGATCGAGGTGCTTATGGGCCTTGAGGCGAACCTGATGGGGGATGGCCTTACCGACCTGCCCAAGGATACCTCCATATTTGACTACGTGATGCTGGGTTACCACAAGGGGACATTCCCCGCGGATGCGATCAGCCGCGGCTGGTGGCGCAGCTTCTTTTTCGGGCAGAGCACCAGGCGCCACGCAAAGGCGAATGCCGTTGCATATGAGCACGCCATGGACAAGACGCCAAAGCTTGTTGCCATCACGCACCCGGGCACGTATATACCTGTGGACCTGACGGATCTTGCACGTATGGCGCGCGAACACAATGTGGCGCTTGAAATCAACGAAGGGCACCGCAACATGTCGTTGGAGGATGTGCTCGAGGCGAAGGCGGGCGGCGCTAGCTTTTTATTAAGCTCGGACGCGCACCGTCCCGGCCGTGTAGGGCAGGCGCCAAACAGCATCGCGCTTGCGCGCGAAGCAGATATATTGGGGCAGTGCGTGAATTGGGAAGAATGAAAAGTTTTTCGGCAGCTCTGTGACCCGGGGGCATACCATCGGACCACCACCCAAGGAATTCATCCCTTGGGAATCCCTTTCTCGGAATGTCCCATGGGACATTCCCGGATGGGTTCTTAGGGTCGTAACGACCCTAAGCGGGAGTTTGAGGGCGGGGCCCTCATCGTAATAATTAAAGGGAGGCATGTGCCTCCCTTTTTTCTAGCCTTTATTCCTGCTCTGCCGGGCCTTCCTTTTTTGCGGCGTCGGTAAGCGAGACGAGCGCACTCTCCAAACGATGCTCTTTGATTTCAAGCACCTTGATGGCCATGCCGTATTCTTCAAGCTGCGGGGTGCTGCCATCTTCGGGTATTGCGCCTAAAATACCGAATACCAGGCCGCCAAACGTATCGTAATCCTCCTCAGGCAGCGGGACGGACAACGCTTCAGCAACCTCCTCCAGCGGCGTCCAACCCTGGATGCGCCAGGTGTTGGCGTCAATCTGCTCGATATCCGGGGGTTCGGCGGGCATGGTGACGTCATCGTCCAGATCGCCTACCAGTTCTTCTAACAGA